>CANFHS010000145.1 GCA_947446835.1 Bacteriovoracaceae bacterium | reverse complement strand
GTTCGGGCCCGCGGCCACGATGTGCAGGTGCTTGGAGCCCGGGATGTACATCGAAAAGCCCATCACGAGCAGCATGTGCACCCACTTGAACAGGGTGCCGAAGATGGAGCTCAGCCCCGGGGTGAAGCCCAGACCGTGCTCGAGGAAGGCGGCCACGGCCGACGAGAAGGGCATCGAGCCCGCGTACCAGGGCTGGTGCGCAATGAGCTGGAAGCCGTGCATGAGGAGGATCGAAACCATCAGGCCCGTCGTGAAAGCCAGCACCACGTTGGCGTCGTGCGACTTGCCCAGGCCCTCCGGCCTGACCAGGTAACGGCGCCAGGCCGCAAAGGCCACGCCGGCAAGCACCAGCATCGTGAAAAGGTCATGCAGGAAGCTGAAGCCCTGGTAGAGAGGGCGGCCGATGAATTCGAGGCTCGCATCCTGGTGGAGGGTCGAGATGAACTGCTCGAGCGTTCCCAGGCTGATGATGAGGAAGCCCCAGAAGATCAGGGTATGGGCAATGCCGATGCCCTTCTTGCGGAGCACCGCCTGCTGTCCCAGCACATTGAGGATCGTGGTGCCGATGCGCTCTGGGACGCGGTCCAGGGGCCGGGCCTTGCCCTGGTGGGCCTTCATCAGTTTGTAGAGGATCGAGAAGCGATGGCCGGAGTAGCCAAAGGCAGCCCCAGCGACAAGGATGAAGACGATGGTCTGCCAGGTCATGAAAGGGCTTAGTGCTCCTTAACTTTCTTGAATTCCTGCGCCAGGGCGGGGACCACCTGGAACAGGTCGCCCACGATGCCGTAATCGGCCACCTGGAAGATCGGAGCCTCCGGGTCGCTGTTGATGGCCACGATAACCTTGGAGGTCCTCATCCCGGCCAGGTGCTGGATGGCGCCGCTGATGCCGCACGCCACGTACAGGGTGGGCGAGACGACCTTGCCGGTCTGCCCGACCTGGTCGCGGTGAGGGCGGTAGCCCGCGTCCACCGCGGCACGCGAGGCGCCCACGGCGGCTCCGAGCACGTCGGCCACCTCTTCGAGCATCTTGAAATTCTCGGCGTTCTTGAGTGAGCGGCCTCCGGACACCACGATCGAGGCTTCGGTCACGTCGGGGCGGCCGGTATTGCCCTGGGCCACTTCCAGGACGCGGGTCTTGAGCCCGGAGAGGTTCAGGGTGAGGTTCACCACTTCGGCGGTGCGCCCGGGCTCGGGCTTGGGGGCTCCGAGCGAGTTGGCGCGGACCGTGGCCAGACGCGGGCCCGGGCCCACGAATTCCACCTCGGCCAGGGCCTTGCCCGCATAAACCGGGCGGCGGACCTGGAGGTCGGTGCCCTGGAAGGTGAGCTGGGTGCAGTCGGAGGCCAAGCCCACACCCAGGCGTCCCGCCACGCGGGGCATGAAGTCGCGCCCGGTGGGAGTGTGGCTGGCCAGCACGATGTCGGCTGCATGGGCCCGGACCACCTCGGTGACCACGCGGCTGGTGGCCTCGGCGCTGTAGAGCTTGAGCTCGGGCGCCTGGGCCAGGTGGACCACCTTGGCTCCATACTGCCCCAGTTCACCAGCCAGGCCGGCCACGTTGTCACCCAGCAGGATGACGTGGGTCTCGTTGCCCTGGGTGCTGGAGTAGGAAACCAGCTCCAGGGTTGCCTTCTTGAGTCGACCGTCGCGCTGTTCTGCGATGATGAATACTTTGGCCATGGCTCAGACCACCTTTGCTTCTTCGTGGAGGAGGCGGACCAGTTCCTGGGCCTGGGTGGCCGCATCGCCCGCGATCTTCTTGCCCGCCTGCTTGGGGGGCGGCAGCTGGAGGCTCTTGATCCGGATTTTCTGGTCGGACTCGGAGACCCCCACGTCGGCCATCTTCAGGACCTTCACTTCCTTCTTCTTGGCCTTCATGATGTTCGGCAGCGAAGCGTACCGGGGCTCGTTCAGGCCCTTCTGGGCGGCGATCAGCACCGGGTACTGGGCTTCGACCACTTCGATCGCGCCGCCTTCGACTTCGCGGCGGCACTTGATGCTCTCGGGGCCGTACTCGGCGCCGAGCACCACCGTGACATGCGGGAAGTCCAGGTACTCGGCAATGAGTTGCGAGGTCTGGGCCGCGCCATCGTCGATGGCCTCCTTGCCCGTGAACACGACGTCCACCTTGGCTTCCTTCTTCAGGGCGCCGGCCAGGGCTTTTGCAGCCATGTTGTTGTCGGCGCTTTCGGGAAGCTCGATGTGGATGCCGTTGTCAGCCCCCATGGCCAGGGCATTGCGGATGGCGTCGACCACGCGAAGCGGGCCTGCCGAGAGAACGGTCACCGTGCTGCCGGGGTTCTTGTCGCGCAGCCGAAGCGCTTCCTCGATGGCGAACTCATCATAGGACGACACGATCCACTTGATGCCGGTGGTGTCGATCCAGGTGGAGTCGGCATTGAGCTTGATCCGGGTTTCGGTGTCGGGCACCTGCTTGATGCACACGGTGATGTTCATAGGTAACCTTCTTTTGAACAGGCTTTATATCGGCAGTTTTTCCTGAAGAAAAGCGTCGAGTCCGAGGATCTGACCGCCCGAGTCGGGCTTTCGGGGCCGCGCCCCGAGCCACAGGGCGACTTCGACGGCGCCTCGGGCAAAAATGGAGCGATCCTGGGCAAAATGCCCGAAAACCAGGTGGTCTCCGGGGCCGTAATAGGTGACCTCGTGGTCGCCGATGACTTCGCCGGCCCGGATGCTCTGGATGGGCAGCGTATCGGGGCTTGCGGCCCGGGGCAGCACCGCGTCCCGGATGGCGAGCGCCGTGCCGCTCGGAGCGTCCTTCTTGTGCTGGTGGTGGGTTTCCACCAAGGCAGGCTGGTAGCCCAGGGCCAGGAGCTTGGGTGATGCCTGGCGCAGCACCTGGAGCAGCAGCTGCACTCCGAGCGAAAAATTGGCTGCCATCAGCACGGGTGTCTTTCGGGCCAGCTCTTCCAGCACCTGGCGTGCTTGCGGAGTGAAGCCGGTGCTGCCCACCACGAAGGCGGGAAGCGGGCCTGAAGCGGCCAGGGCGGCGCGGGCCAGGGCCTCGATGGCGTGGGGGGACGAAAAATCGATGACCACATCGGCGGCCAGCAGGGGCTCAAGCGGCCCGGAGGAGCCGGCCTGGGCCACCAGCGTACCGCGATCCCGGAATTCGTCCTCCAGGATCTTGCGGACCCATTGCCCCATCCGGCCCGAGGCGCCCAGCAGGCCGACGCGGATCATCGGCGTGCCCGTCCCGGCTGAAGGCCGCTCTCCTGCAGGGCCGCGCGCAGCTTCTCGCGGCTCTGGGCCGAAAGAGGGGCCAAGGGCGGCCGCAGGGTTTCCGAACAGAAGCCCGCGAACTTCATGGCCTCCTTGATCGGGCCCGGATTGGATTCGACAAAAAGGTCGCGGAACAGCGGGAAATAGCGCTCGTGTAGCTCGAGCGCTTCGGTCATCCGCCCCGCCTCGAAAGCCGCCTGCAGGGCGACCATGGCGCGCGGAAAGAGGTTCGAGGCCACCGACACGACCCCCGTGGCACCGGCCGCCAGCAGCGGCAGGAAGGTTGCGTCGTCGCCCGAAAGGATGTCGAGCGTGCGGCCCGCCTTCCTGAGCTGGTTCCTGAACTCGCTCGTGAGCTGGACGTTGCCGGTGGCTTCCTTGAGGGAGCGGATCCGGGGGTGGGAGGCCAGCTCGGCCGCGGTTTCGGGAGCCAGGCCGACTCCCGTGCGCCCGGGCACGTTGTAGAGCATGACCTCGCAGTCCACGGCATCCGCCACGGCACGGAAGTGGGAGAGAAGGCCTGTTTGCGAGGGCTTGTTGTAATAGGGCGTGACCACCAGCACCCCGGCCACTCCCTGGCGCGAAGCCCAGCGCGAGAGTTCCACCGTCTCGGGAGTGGAGTTCGAACCCGTGCCGGCCACCACGCGGGTGGGGGAGCCCTTCATCACCTCAAGCGCCGTGAGGATGAGCTTCTGTTTTTCCTCGGCCCGCAGGACGGGGGATTCGCCGGTGGTGCCGCAGGGGATGACGCCCGCCACGCCTGAGTCGCGCTGGTCCTCGAGCAAGGACCGGTAGGCCTCCCAGTCGATTTCCAGGTTCTGGGTGAACGGGGTGATCAGGGCCGTGAAGACGCCACGCATGAAAATAGACCTCTTTCCGGGCCGGACCTTAGCTCAAAACCCGGCACGGGTCAGGGGTTTTCGCCCCGGATGAGGTCCTCGTAAGTCTCCCGTTCCCGGATGACGCGAAAGCTTGCGCCTTGCACCAGGACTTCGGCCGGGCGCGCCCGGGTATTGTAGTTGCTGCTCATGGAAAAGCCGTAGGCGCCGCTCGAAAGCACCGCGAGGAGCTCGCCCGTTTCAAGCTCGGCCGCCAAAGGGCGGTCGGACGCAAAGCAGTCGGAGCTCTCGCAGACCGGGCCTACGATGTCCGAGGTCCGCATCTGCCGGCTCTTGCGGTGGCGCTCCTCGACGGGAACGATCGAATGCCAGCTTCCGTAAAGGGCCGGACGGATCAGGTCGTTCATGCCCGCGTCGACCACGACGAAGTCCTTCTTGCCGCGTTTCTTGCGGTACATCATCTCGGTGAGCAGGACGCCGGAGTTGCCCGAAAGCGTGCGACCGGGTTCGATGAGGATCTTGAGCGGGTGCTTGAGCCTGGCGCGGGCCCCGAAGTGCTTGTGGATGAGCTTGCAGTAGTCCTTCAGGCGAGGGGGCTTCTCGTCGTCGTAGCGGATGCCGACGCCGCCCCCCAGGTCCACGAACTGCAGCGGCTCCGGGAGCACGGGCTCGAGCTCCTTCATCAGGGTGCGCACGCGTGAAAACGCATCGTCCAGCGGCTTGAGCGACAGCAGCTGGCTCCCGATATGGATGCTGATGCCGCGCAGCTCGATTCCCTCGTAGCCGTGCAGGCCTGCTGCGACCGCCAGGATCTCCTTGCGCTCCAGCCCGAACTTGTTTTTCTTGAGGCCCGTGGAAATGTAGGGATGGGTCTTGGCGTCGACGTCCGGGTTGAAGCGCAGGGCTACCGGCGCACGAAGGCCCATCTTGATGGCCACTTCGTTCAGGACCTCAAGCTCCGGAACCGACTCGACGTTGAACGAGAAGATTCCCGCTTCAAGGGCCTGGGCCATTTCACCCGGGGATTTTCCCACACCCGAAAAGACGATCCGATGGGAGGGGACGCCTGCGCGCTGCGCCCGGAACAGCTCGCCTCCTGAAACCAGGTCCATGCCAGCCCCGGCGTCGCTCAGCAGCTTCAGCACGGCGAGGTTGGAGTTGGATTTCACGGCAAAGCAGATCAGCGAGTCCAGCCCGGCCAGTCCTGCCTGCAGCTCGCGAAGCGGGGCCAGGAAGCCTTCGGTCGAGTAGACATAGGTGGGCGTGCCCACATCGTCGGCGATCCGGGTCAGTGGAACTTCCTCGGCCGAAAGGATTCCCGAACGGTAGCTGAAAAAATCCAGGGGGGTGGTCATGGTCCCCTGTTCTTCGCACATCCGGCGCCCGCTTCCCAGAAGCCTGTCCGGACCTCAGTGGGCGCCCGAAGGCAGGGGACGGGGAGTGCTGTCAGGTCCCGGAGTGGCGCCCCGGAGGGCGTCGGATTTCTGGGGCGTCTCCGGAATGGGAGGAAGGGGCGGCCCCTTGACTCCGCAAGCAGCCAGGAAAAGGGCCAGGAGGCAGGTCAGAGTCCAGATGGGCAGGCTTTGGGCTTTCATCGGCCGCGATTAGAACCTGAGCATGAGGCCTGTGGCAATCATGTCCGTGCCGACATCCGCACGGAGCTCCCAGCCGGGCCCCAGGTTGAAGAGCAGTCCCACGCCCAAGGCGAGGGTGGATTGCTGCAGCAGCAGGGCCGCGTCGCCGGGCGCCAGGACGGTGGGGTCCGTCGGGGTGGGCCCGTCGGCTGCCGTGACCAGGTTCTTCATCAGGCCTGCGTAGGCAAACACCCCGAAGCTGTCGCTGGTCTGGACCGTGTACCGCAACGTCCCCACCAGGGGCACCACGGTGAACGAGTCCTCGGACTGCGAATAGCCTTTGATATTGTAGAGAAAAGCGCCCCCTTCGAGCTGCAGGGAGTCTTGCAGGTGGGGCCGCTTGAGGAGCACCATCCGCTTCAGGGTATAGCCGTAGCGGAGCC
>CANFHS010000144.1 GCA_947446835.1 Bacteriovoracaceae bacterium | reverse complement strand
GAGTAGCCCAGGATCCCCTTCATCGGGCCTTCCGACGCTTTCTGGAAAGCGGCGTTGATGTCTTCCTTGGTGGTCGACTTCTTCAGCTCGGCGGTGAAGTCCACCATCGAGACGTTGGGGGTCGGCACCCGGACGGCCAGGCCGTCGATCTTGCCCTTGAGGTGCGGCAGCACCAGGCCCACGGCCTTGGCGGCGCCGGTGGTGGTGGGGATCATGGACAGGGCGGCGGCGCGGGCGCGGCGCAGGTCCTTGTGGGCCAGGTCCAGCAGCTGCTGGTCGTTGGTGTAGCTGTGCACGGTCATCATGGTGCCGCGGAGCACGCCGAAGTTGTCATCCAGCACCTTGACCAGCGGGGCCAGGCAGTTGGTGGTGCACGAAGCGTTCGACACCACGTGGTGCTTGCCGGGGTCGTACTGCTCGTGGTTCACGCCCACGCACAGGGTGGCGTCCGGGTCCTTCGAAGGAGCCGAGACGATGACCTTCTTGGCGCCGGCCTGCAGGTGCAGGGCGGCCTTGTCGCGATCCGTGAACACGCCGGTGCACTCGTGCACGAACGAAGCGCCGAGCTTGCTCCAGGGAAGCGCGGTCGGATCCTTTTCGGCCGACAGGGCGATCTTCTGGTGGCCCACGATCAGGGTGCTGCCTTCGAGGCGCACGTCCTGCTTCAGCGTGCCGTGCACCGAATCGTACTTGAACAGGTGAGCCATGACTTCCGGCTTCGAAAGGTCGTTGATGCCGACGATTTCGACATTCTCGTTTTCGAGTGCCAGGCGAGCGACTTTGCGCCCGATTCTTCCGAACCCATTGATCGCGATCTTGATAGTTTGAGCCATGGAGAGGTGTATACACCCCGGTCGTCGGCGGTTTCAATGGCGGGAATTTTTTGATTTTTCTTTTGACCGTTCGCGTCAACCGCGTGACAAAAGTTTTGACCACGGCTACCTCTGGGAACTCATGCTACTTCGTCTCGCTGGGATCACCCTCTTGAGTTGCGTGGGATGGGCTTGTGCGCCGGTTTCCGCGGGAGACTCCGTTCAAACTTCATTCGTTGAGGACTCGACGGCTTCATCCTGCTCGGCAGTCCTGTCGACCGTGCGCGGCGAGTTCACCAGCGCCTATGGCAAAGTTTCGGGTGCGCTCCAGATCCAGCAGGATGGCCATGAGCTGATCTCCGCGACCGTGGGGGATGCCACGCTGTCCACGCGTTTCCTGGTGGGCTCGGTGACCAAGACGCTCGAGGCCGTGGTCACGATGCGGCGGGTGCAGTCGGGGGAGCTGAAACTGGATCAGCCGGTCTGGGACGATCTGCCTGCCGAGTTCCAGGCGCAAGCGTCTTCGGTGGAGCCGCGTTGGCGCGCCGTGACCCTGGGCAAGCTCCTCAACCACAGCGCGGGAGTGGTGGACTACCTGAACGACTCGGCCATGCCCGAGGGCTGGCTGGGTCAGCCGCACAGCTTCCTCGAAATCCTGCGCTCGGTCAGGCTCCCGTTCCTTTTCGAGCCTGGCTCGAACCTCAGCTACTCCAACACCGGTTACTTCGTGATCGGCCAGGTGCTGGAGCGACGCCTGGGCCACCGGTTCGACGAGCTGCTGGAGGCCGAGGTGGTCCGGCCGCTCGCGCTGCCCGACACCGGCGCCCTGCTGCAGCCGCAAGCCGGAGTGAGGGGCGATTCGAGTGTCTCCCTGGCCAACATGATGGGCGTGGGCAATGCCTATTCGTCCAGCGCCGACTTGATGAAGGTCCTGAATGCCCTGGATCGCGACGAGCTTCTGACCGAGGCCACGCGCCAGCGCATGTGGGCGCCCGATCCGGCATGTCCCACCCAGAAATGCGCGCGTTATGGGATCGGGTTCAGCCTGCGCAAGGGTTGGATCAGCGGAAATCGCGATCTGGTCCTGCATGAAGGGCATCTGCGGACGGTTTCGGCTGTCATCGCCAAGGTGCCGTCGCTCCGGCTCAATCTGGCGCTGCTCAGCAATGTACCCGAGGTGAACCAGGGCGACACCCGGGTGCAGGGGTGGCTCAATCAGCTCATCGCCGCGGGCTGCGTGGCCGCGCCTGTTCCGGTCCAGGCTCCCGACCCGCTCATGGCCCGCTTCTGAGGAGCTGGGCGTAGCCGCGCAGGCTCTTCTTGAAACGGGCCCGCTGTTCCTTCCACGGATCGGCCCAGGGCAGCTTGGGCGTGAGCAGTCCCCGACAGAGGGTCATCATTCCTTCGATGTCCGACACGTGGACGAATTCGGGTGCCGGGCCCAGGTCCCCGCGCGAGTCCGGCCCGCCCTGGAAACTCTGGTTGTGGTAGTTGCCGAGCGGCACCGAGATGGCCACCGTGGCAAAACCGTAGCTCGTGGCTGCCGTGCCTTCGCACGAGCCTCCGTCCATGATGCGCTTCTGGTGCTGGTCCGGCAGGGCCTTTTGCGCCAGCTGTGAGAAAAGGTGCGTATGCCCCGCCGTGAATACGGTGGTGCGGTCGCCCAGCCTCACCACCGGGCCTTTGCCGATCTCCGCGCCCGGAAGGGTGCGTGAGGTTTCGAGGCTCACGCAGAACACGGGACGGCGGGCGTTCCGGTACCACCCCAGCTCGAAGTGGCCGATGGCGCCGATGAAGCCCACTTCTTCGGCTCGTGACAGCAGCCCCAGGAAAGGCGCGGCCTTGCTCCCGGTGTTCTTGCCTTTGCCCTTCCTCGGGCGCGAAAGCAGGTTCAGCGCCAGGTCGACGATGCTGAAGGCGCCCACCAGATCGTCAGCGGCCTTGGTGTAAAGAAGCTCGCCTTCCTGCCACACGGGGGCACGGAACCGGAATGCGCCGAACAGGGTCTCCGGCTTCCGCCGTTTGTCCTGGGGCGCGGAGAAGCGCACCACGGACGTGTCCAGCGCCTTGCCGTGTTCCAGGAGCTTGGACTCGGTCAGCGCGGCTTCGGCCCGGAAGTCGGCCGAATCGGCCAGCCACACGGGCGCGCCCTCCAGGTGCGCCACCGGTGTGCCGCCATGCCATTTCACCTCGAGTTCGGTGGCCGAACGCCAGCGCGTGCCGTGGAAGCCCGGGTGGTCCAGGTGCGCGATGAAGACGCGCACCGGCTCGGTGCTCTTCTGGCGCACCAGCTTCCGGACCGCGGCCTGGTTCCTGGCGCCCACGACGAGGTTGCCCACGGGGTCCTGGAAGTGCGGTACGCCAGCATCTTCCAGCACCTTCAGCAGCAGCCGCAGGACGTGTCCTTCACGGAACGGCGCGGTGGGCTGGGACAGGATCTCGTGGAGCAGGGACGTGCGGGCGATACTCATAGGGCGGCGTTGTACCCCGCCCGGTGCCATGAGAAAAGGGGAGCCCTATGCGTTCTTCCAAGGCCCGCGCGCTCGAAATCCTGGCAGAAGTCGAAAACCTGATGAAGCTGAAGGGCGAAAACCCGTTCAAGGTGCGGGCCTTCGAAAAGGCCCAGACCGTGGTGGATGGCCTTGCGGACGACGAGGACCTGGAAGCCCGCGCCCGCGAAGGCTCCCTCACCGAGCTTCCCGGGATCGGCAAGGGCATTTCGGAGGTGCTGACCGAGTTCCTTTTGCATGGCACGAGCCAGGCGCGCGACGAGCTCCGGGCCGCCATTCCTCCGGGTCTGATGGAGCTGACCCGCGTTCCGGGCCTGGGTCCCAAGAAGGCCCAGACCGTGATCGACGAGCTGGGCGTCACCACCTTGGGCGAGCTGGAATACGCTTGCCGCGAGAACCGCCTCTTGAAGCTCAAGGGCTTTGGCGAAAAGGCCCAGGCCAAGATCCTGGAAGGCCTCCTGTTCCTGAAGGCGGGCGAAGGACAGCGCCGGCTGGGCGATGCGTTCGCCGAGGCGGAGGCGCTTTTCAAGCGCCTCTATCAGGCGGCCAACCACGGCCGGCACCCGGCCACCGAGAGCCTGCGGGTGTCCGAGGCGGGGGCGCTGAGGCGCAGGCTGGAAGTGCTGTCGGCGCTGGAATTCCTGGTCGAGCTGCCGCCGGGCCAGTCGGCCTCGGCCGAAGTGCGCCAGCATTGCCGGCGCGCGATCGAGCAGGCGCGCCAGGCTGGCGAAGTGACCCTGCCCGTGGAGCTCCACACGGCCCCGCGCGAACGCTACGGCTACGAGCTGGCGCGGCTCACGGCCGCGCCCGGGCACTGGCAGGCGCTGGGCGCCCCGGCGCCTTTCGACGCTGCCGACGAAGATGAATTCTACGTGCGTCTCAAGCTCCCGGTGCTGCCCCCCGAGTCGCGTGAGACGGGCGACGAGGTGGCGCTGGCGCGGGCGGGCATGCTGCCCGAGCTGCTGCCTTGGGACGGCGTGCAGGGCGTGTTCCACAACCACACCACCCGTTCGGACGGCGCGAACACGCTCGAGGAAATGGTTTCGGCGGCCGAACGGCTGGGCTACCGCTACATCGGGATTTCGGATCACAGCCAGAGCGCCACCTACGCGCAAGGGTTGAAAGTTCCGGACCTGCTGGACCAGGAGCGCGAGATCCGCGAGGTGCAGGATCGTCATCCCGGGATCCGGGTGTTCTGGGGAATCGAGAGCGACATCCTCCAGGACGGCTCGCTGGATTACGACGAGAAGGTGCTGAAGAAGTTCGACTTCGTGGTGGCGTCGATCCACTCGCGCTTCCAGATGGATCGCGACACCATGACCGACCGGATCGTCCAGGCCATCCGGAATCCCGCGACGCGCTTCCTG
Source organism: Bacteriovoracaceae bacterium (assembly GCA_947446835.1). Classification (GTDB taxonomy): domain Bacteria; phylum Bdellovibrionota; class UBA1018; order UBA1018; family UBA1018; genus CANFHS01. Next base: position 1,432 of record CANFHS010000144.1, on the reverse strand, counting down.
GGCCACGCCACCGGAAGGTTGCTGCTGGGCCGGCCCGGTTACGCGTGTGACATGGAACGCATCATCGAGGAGGCGGCTCGCCACAACGTGGCCATCGAGATCAACGCCCATCCGGCGCGGCTCGACATCGACTGGCGCTGGGGCGCCCAGCTTCGGGCCTGCGGGACGCGGGTTTCCATCAACCCGGACGCCCACGACACGGCCGGGCTGGAGGACACGCGCTTCGGAGTGGCGGTTGCCCGGAAGGCGCTCCTGCCGCGCGCGCAGGTGCTGAATTCGGGCAGCGTGGCCGAGGTGGAGCGGTGGCTGGAGCGCCGATAAGTATTTATAATTACGATAACTTCATTGTAAGTCCCTGAATCCCGAGTGGTTTTGTTGAAAAGGTCCTGATTTCGGACTATAAGCCTCGGAAATCAATTTTCCGGTCGTTCGGTTTCAGGAGTTTCCGATGGTGCGGTCACGGCATTTTTTGTGGGCCATGATGGGTTTGGTTGCGCTTCCGGCCTGGGCGCAGGTCAGCCAATCGCCTCGGGGCAGGGTGTTTGACTCGGGTCCCCGGTCGCGAGCCCGCCTCCTGGAAGGAACGCCTTCGGCGCAGCTCACGGTCACTGCCAGCAACGAGATGGCTGGAAAGCAGATCCTCCAGGGACTGGGTCAGCTGCACGGACTGCTGGGCTACGAAGCGGAGCGCTCGTTCCGCACGGCCGAAGCGCTGGAACCCCATTGCGTGGTTGCGTACGCCGGCATGGCCCTTTCGAACACGGTGTCGGGCATGGGCTCGCCCAGGCGTGCCTACGCCTTCCTTGCCGAAGGCCGAAGCATCCTGGATGGCAAGCGCCTCGTGAACGGCAAGCCGGCTGTCGCCCATTGTGCCAGCGAACTCGAAGTGGGCCTGTTCGAGGCGGTCGAAAAATATTACGCACCAACCATTGAAGGCAAAGTGCGCCATGAGCTGGGTACCAGCGCCCCGGGCGCGGGCCACGTCATCACGGGCTCGGCTCTGGTGCTGGGTTCCGACGGCTTGCCGCAGGTCGATCTGGCCAAGGCCGATCTGCCGGGCTTCGTGGATGCGCTCCAGGCCCTGGCTGACCGCTTCCCCACGGAGGGCGAGCCGCTGGTCCTCAAGTCGCTGGTGGGCGGCAAATCCAGGCCTTTCCTGCTGGTGAACCCCGATGCGGCAGCTTCCCCGGAATTCGCCGAGGCCGCCCAGCGCAAGGGCTTCAAGCTCCTTGCGCAGACCCACGAGTCCCCGCTGGAGGTCCATCATTTCGTGGCCCACTCCGACCAGCTGCTGCGGAAATGGCTGGCAGCCGGCGAGATCGGCAAGGCAGCCACGGTGGCGCTCGACCTGACCCGTCTTCCACTCAAGAACGCGAAGGCCGCAGGAAACGCGGACCTGAACCTGGGGGGTGGCGTGGGAGCCTATCGGCTG
>CANFHS010000143.1 GCA_947446835.1 Bacteriovoracaceae bacterium | reverse complement strand
GGGCAAGGTGCTGACCCGCAACCAGCTCATCGATCTGGTGCAGGGCGAAGGGGTTTCGGTGGTGGACCGCACGGTCGACACCCACGTGTTCGGCCTCCGCAAGAAGCTCGGGGAGTGCGGCGAGCTGATCGAGACCGTCCGCGGCGTCGGCTACCGCGTCAAGACGAATGCCTGATTTCCGGGCACGGGTGATTCCCTGGAAACTCCTGGCGCGGCTGGTGGGGGTGCAGGCCGGAATCCTGCTGCTCGGCCTCGGGGTCTCGGGCGTTGATCCCTGGGTGGGACTCCTGGTTCTTGCCGTGTTCCTGGGGGCGTCGGTGTTCCTGGGAAGGAAGCTTTTCCTGCCCCTGGGCAGGCTGATCGAGAAGGCCAGCCGCAGTGACGACGCGTGGGTGGGCCCGGAGGTTCCCGAGCTCGCCGAAGACGACGGTTCCGAGTGGGAGGACGTGGAGAGCGCGCTCGACCGCATCCGCTCGGATCGCCGCGACAAGGCCAATGCGCTGCTGCAGGAGCGCACCGAGCTGGGTGTGCTCATGGCCAGCATTTCGGACGCGATCCTGGCCGTGGACGAGTCGGGGCGGATCCTGTTCTTCAACTCGCGATTCGCGCTCCTGTTCGGCGGAAACGACCTGGCGCAGAAGCGTACGTCGCTTCGCGAGGTGTTTCGGGCGCCCGAGGTGGCCGAAACTTTTTTTGGCGCGCTTCGCGAGGTCCGGAGCCGGGAGGCCAGCGTCCAGCTCCTGGCCCAGGGTGAGGCGCAGCCCAGGTTCTTCACCCTGGGGGTCACTCCGCTCCGGCGCGAGGGCGGCGAGGTCTATGGGGCAGTCGGCGTCTTCCACGACGTCAGCGAGATGAAGCGCGCCGAGCGCATGAGGATCGACTTCGTGGCCAACGTGTCCCACGAGCTGCGGACCCCGCTCACGGCGATCAAGGGCTACACCGACACGGTCAAGGGTGACCTCTCCGCGCGCCGGCATGAGGATCTTCCCCAGTTCGTGGACGTGATTTCGCGCAATGCGGACCGCTTGCTGGCGCTGATCGATGATCTGCTGGATCTTTCCTCGCTCGAGAGTGGTGCGGAGCTCGACCTCCAGGCGGTTCCCACGCGCGATGCCACCGAGCGTGTCCTGAGGCAGCTGGAGCCCAAGCGCCGCGCCAAGGACATCACGTTGGAAGTCGAGGCGTCTGCCACGCAGGTCCTGGCTGATCCCCGGCGCCTGGAGCAGGTGCTGGTGAACCTCGTCGACAATGCGCTGAAGTACGTCCAGGCCGGCGGAAAGGTCCGGGTCATCTGGGAGCCTCTCGATTCGCGGGGGGTCCAGCTGCGCGTCTCGGACAACGGGCCGGGCATACCGGCGGATTCGATCGGTCGGCTCTTCGAGCGGTTTTACCGCATCGACAAGGCGCGTTCGCGGGAAGTGGGCGGCACCGGCCTGGGACTGGCCATCGTCAAGCACATCCTTCAGCGCCACGGGGGTTCGGTCTCGGTCCGGAGCGAGCTGGGCCGGGGCTCCGAGTTCATCTGCGAATTCCCCTCAGGTTGAGTCCGGTGAGCGGTTCCCTTCCTTGACTTGGCCCCGGGTTGGTCTATGTCTAGGCCCGGGATTCGCGCCTCAGCTGCGATCAAAGGAGAAAGCCAGATGAACCGCATGATGGGTATCACCGAGAAGTTTCCGGAATTCAGACTCCAGGCCTGTGTCAGTCTTGAAATGGGCAAGGAGTTCAAGGAGATCTCCAGCGCCGCGCTGCAGGGCAAATGGAGCGTCGTCTTCTTCTGGCCGCTCGATTTCACCTTCGTGTGCCCGACCGAGATCGCCGAGTTTGGCAGGAGCTACGCCCAGTTCAAGGAGCGTGGAGCCGAAGTTTACGGCGTCAGCTGCGACAGCCAGTTCGTGCATCTGGCCTGGCGCCAGAACCACGCCGACCTGAAGAACCTGCCATTTGCCATGCTGGCCGACTACCGCAAGGACCTCAGCGAATCGCTCGGCATCCTGCACCCGCAGCTCAAGGCCCCGCTGCGCGCCACCTACATCGTGGACCCGGAGGGCGTGATCCGCTGGGTTTCGGTCAATGACCTTTCGGTCGGACGCAACGTGAAGGAAGTGATCCGCACGCTCGATGCCCTGCAGACGGACGAAAACTGCCCCTGCAACTGGGAAAAAGGCCAGAAGACCCTGGGCTGATCGTTTTGGCGCGGTCGCCGCGAGCTTCGCGGCGACCGCGGATATTCTCCCCAGACGGAGCCTTATCCACTTTTCCACACGAGGTTTGTGGAAAGTTCGCGGTGTGGATATGTGGGTAAAAATGTGGACGGTTTTTTTCAATCCGGTTTCTTGAAACCGTAGGGACAGTTCCGGCAGCCGCTCTCGCAGCAATAGCCGCGCTTGCGGTGGTACTGGGCCGTGAACACGAACCGTCCGAACTCGTCGGTGTAGAAGTCTCCCGGCCCGGGCGTGGGCAAGGGGCCCCGGATCGTCGGCGCAGGTCCTTTCGGATGACCTGATTCCTCGTCCCGGGGCACTGCCGTGATTCTCAGCTCTTGGGCAGGTCTTTGCGAAGCGCGGCCAGGCCGGCAAACGCATTGTTGAAGACCTGCTTCGGTGCCATGGGCTGGCGGGGCGGCTCAGATCGCTTGGCCTGGGCTGCGCCTGGGCGCGGGCCACGTTCAGCCTCGTGGCGCGAGCCACGCGTGTCCTCGTGGCGCGAGCCACGTTCGCCCTCGGGCTTGGGTCCGCGGGCCTGGGCTCCGGGGCGGCCGCCGTCGCGGCGCTTGCCACGGTCGCCTTCGTGGCGCGAGCCACGGTCTGCTTCGTGGCGTGAGCCACGGTCCTGCTCGGGCCTGCCCTGCGGGCGCGGGGCCTCCTGGGCGGCCTTGATCGAAAGCGAGATCTGGTTCTTCTCCAGGTTCACTTCCAGCACCCTCACGCTGACCCGGTCTCCCGGGCTGACCGCTTCGCGCGGGTCTTTGACGTATTTGTGCGAAAGCTGCGAGATGTGCACGAGGCCGTCCTGGTGGACGCCGATGTCCACGAATGCGCCGAAGTTCGTGACGTTCGTCACGATTCCCGGACAGACCATGTCCTTTTTCAGGTCCTTGACCTCGTGGATGTCGTCGCGGAACTGGAAGGGCACGAATTCGTCACGCGGATCGCGCCCGGGCTTGGCCAGCTCCTGCACCATGTCGTCGAAGGTGAAGGCGCCGAGCTCCTCGCGGAGCTTCTTTTCCTTCCGGATCAGCTCGACCCCGGCACCCATCAGTTCGGCGAGCTTGCGTCCCATCTTCTGGGCCAGTCCTTCCAGGACCGGGTACCGCTCCGGGTGCACCGAGGTGTTGTCGAGCGGGTTCTCGCCGCCCGGGATCCTGAGGAATCCTGCGGCCTGCTCAAAGGTCTTCTGGCTGAAGCGCGGCACATCGAGCAGCTGCTGGCGGGAGGCGAAAAGCCCCCGGTGAGTGCGATACTCGACAATCGACTTGGCCAGCGCCGGGCCGATGCCCGAAACCCGGGACAGCAGCCAGGGGGAGGCCGTGTTCAGGTTCACGCCCACCTGGTTCACGCAGCTGTCCACGACGAGTTCCAGCGAGCGCTTGAGCGCCGGCTGCGAGACATCGTGCTGGTACTGGCCCACGCCGATGGACTTGGGGTCGATCTTGACGAGCTCGGCCAGGGGGTCCTGCAGCCTGCGGGCAATCGAAATGGCGCCTCGGACCGTGACGTCGAGCTCCGGGAATTCCTCGCGGGCCACGTCGCTTGCGGAATACACGCTGGCTCCGGCTTCGCTGACCATCACGACCGGAACCGTGAGGTCCAGTTCCTTGACCGTGGCGCGAAGAAAATGCTCGGTTTCGCGTCCGGCCGTGCCGTTCCCCACGGCGATGGCGCGGATCTTGTCGTTCTTGAGGATCTCGGAGAGCAGGACGCGGGCGTTCTTTTTCTGCTCTTCGCTCTGCAGGTGGATGACGGTCGAAGCCAGGTACTTGCCGTCGTCATCGACGAGCGCCACCTTGCAGCCGGTGCGAAGCCCCGGGTCCACGGCCAGCACGGCCTTGGAGCCGAACGGGGCCGCGAGCAGGAGCTTTCTCACGTTTTCCGAGAACACCTTGATGGCCATCTCGTCGGCGACCTCGCGGAGCGCCTTGTGGACCTCGTTCTCGATGCTCGGGGCGACATGCGCCTTCAGGGCAAGCCGGGAGCACTTCTTGAGCACATGCGCGGTTCCTGCCGCCGCATCCGGAGCCGAGCACGCTTCTGCCTCGAAGGACTGCAGCAGCGAGGCATCAAATGCGGTGTCTTCGGTGCCGGCGCCCACGGCCAGCGTCAGCTCTTCCTCGACCCAGCCGCGACGCATGGCCAGGTAGCGGTGCGAGTTCTCGGGCTTGAGGAGCGAAGCCACGGGCTCGGAGTGCGCGAAGTAAAGCTCGTATTTGCTGTTGGGCTTGGGCTTCACACCCGAGGTGGTCTTGACGTGGCCCTGTTCAAAGTAGGCCTGCCGCACTTTCTGGCGCAGCTCCTGGTTCTCGCTCAGGCGCTCGATCAGGATGTCACAGGCACCGTCGATGGCGGTCTGGGCATCCAGGACCTTCTTGTCCTCGTTGCGGAAGGTGAAGGCCCAGATTTCGAGCGTCTGGCCCGGCTGCGGCGTCTCGGTACCGTGGCCCACGTTCCAGATCCATTCGGCCAGTGGCTCCAGACCGGCTTCGCGGGCGGCCTGCGCCTTGGTCTTCCGCTTCTGCTTGTAGGGCAGGTAGAGGTCTTCGAGCAGGTTCGAGTCGAACGTGCCGAGCACCTTTTCCTTCAGCTCGGGGGTGAGTTTTCCCTGCTTCTCGATCTCGGCGACAATGAACTGCTGCCGCTGGACGAGCTGTTCCCAGCGTTCCTTGGCGTCGATCGCGGCAGCGATGCCGACCTCATCCAGGTTCCCCGTCTGCTCCTTGCGGTAGCGGGCGATGAAGGGAATGGTCGATCCTTCGGCGGAAAGCTTCAGGACTGCCGAAGCGGAGGCCAGTGGGATCTCGGGATGTCTTTCGCGGAACCAGCTTTCAAACGTCACTCGGAACTCCTGAGGCGCCCGAGTCTGCAAGGAAACCGCGCCGTTGGCAAGGGTTCGCAGCGCTACTCGGTTGCCTGGGACGCTGCGCCCGACGCGGAAGGTGCGGGCATCTCGGCTGCCGGGACCCCGGTTTCAGGGCTTTGCGGGGCAAGCTCGCCGGCCGTTGCAATCGGAACGGCATTTCCTGGCGTGCTTCGGGCGGGCGCGGCCCGCGCGGCGCACTCCTGGGCGCGCTTGCGGAGGACCTCGTAGCGGTCGCCGGTTTCGGCCAGGCGCTTCAGCTCCGCCAGGACCGGCTCGGCCAGGGTGCGGCGGGTAGCGATCTGGGCCTCCAGGCGGGCCGCCCGGAGCCGCAGCGCCAGATTCACCCCCGGGCGCAATTGCTCTTCGGCCAGCTGCCGGGAGGCGCCTGCTCCGGGGTCAGCCAGGTACTGCTGCAGACCCGCGATCTGCGCGCGGATGGCCTCGACCTTGGCCGCGAGCTTCTGCTCGACCGCCCGTGAGATGTCGCCCCGAATGGGACTTTTGGCCGGGCCGGAGCAGGCAATGTCCACTTCACGCCTCAGGAGGCCTTGGCGAATCCACTCCACGGACTCTTCCGGGTTGGCCCACGCTGCCCTCTCGGGAACGCTCAAGAGTGGAAGGCTCATCACCAGGCATAGCCCCAGGACCCCTGCTCGCAATGATTTCATTTCACCCCTCCCCTGACCGGCCCCTGAACTGGGAAAGCAAGGATGGGGCCTGCAGGAAAACACGGCGCAATTCGGGCCGCGAGCTGTCCAGGATCCATCCGGTTGCATGGAACTTGGACAAGCCGGGCGCGGGCCCGGTTTGGAGCTTGAGCCCTGAACCGGCCGGGGGTATCCCCGTGGGCATGAGTTCAGTGCCTTGCCGGATTCGCCCGGCTCAGCCCCAGGATGTGCCCGTCATCTTGCGCTTCATCCGGGAGCTGGCGGAGTTCGAGCGGCTGCTTCACGAAGTCACCGCCACGGAAGAGGCACTTCACGAAACCTTGTTCGGTCCGAGCGCCCGCGCCGAGGTCCTGATCGCCGAGATGGATCAGGGTGCCGTGGGCTTTGCCCTGTTCTTCACCTCCTACTC
>CANFHS010000142.1 GCA_947446835.1 Bacteriovoracaceae bacterium | reverse complement strand
GGGCGCGATCCAGCACTTCTCCCCGACCCTTCGCGTCTGCAGGAAGGGCTGAGCCCGCGCCACGAAGCTCCTCGAAGTAGCGTGCCAGCAGCACGATTCCGTAGTTGATGCCGTTTCCCAGCACGATCGACCCCAGGAACGCCGAGTTGGCGTTCAAATACCCCACAGCAAACCAGGAAATCCCGAAGGTCCAGAACGTGCCGGCCAGGCAGCTCAGCACGAGCGCCGCGGTGGCGCGGACATCCCGGTAGAAGACCAGCATGGCCAACATGACCAGCACCACGACCACGGCAGTCGAAAGCTCCAGATCCGAAATGAGCGAAGCCCGTTCCTCGATCAGGTTCTGCACGTCCCCCGTGAAGTGAAGCGTCAGATCGTCCGAATAGGACAAGGGCCCAAGCTCGGCCACCAGCCGGTCCACCGCGTCCCGCAGGGCCTGCGCCCGATCGGCGCCGTAGCTCCGGCCCTGCAGATGGAACAGCACCACGCGGATCTGGCCGTCGGGCGTGGCGTAATACCCATCCGGAAACCGGCGGTAGATCTCCAAAGGTCCCGATTCCCAGGCCTTTTGATCCGGCGCGATGGGAGCGGGAAGCGGAATCTCCTTCCCGCTGACGATGTTCAGGGGGTTCCGGATCTCACGCTCATAGTCGATCCGCGCCTGGATCCGGTCGCGCAGCTGTTCCAGCTGACGGGGCTCGAGGAAAAGCGCCGCCCGCTTGCGAAAGAAGGCAAGCTCGCGATCAATGCGATGATCCACCCAGGTCACCTGGCCACGCAGCTCGCGGCGCGCGCGCCTGGCCAGGTCGTCCACAAAGCGCCGTGAGGCTTCCGAATGCCGCGAAAAGACGAGGAGCGCCAACGCGTCGGTCGACTCGAGCGTCTGCGCAACACGATCCAGATCGCGGACACTGCGCGCTTCCTGGGGCAGGAGCTCGGAAATTTCGGTGCGAAGCTCCCGGAAAATGCGCACCGAATAGACTCCGGCCGCCCCGGTCAGGACGGCGCAACCCAGAGTGATCCACCCGGCCCAACGACTGACCCAACGCGCATAACGTCCCACGCCACCCCGCTCCGGGCAGCTGGAATGCAAACCGGAAGCCCGGGATCAGAGGTCGGCGACCACCGCATCCACCACGGCAGTGGTGGCGCCCAGATCCTGGAAGTAGAAGTCGGGACCTGCCGCGCGAAGCTCGTCCTGATCGATGCGATTGCCGGTGCCAACCGCAATGGAGCGCACCCCGATGGAACGACCGCAGAGCACGTCATGGATCGTGTCACCGATGATGACCACGTCCTTGCCCTTGAACTCGCGCCCCAGCTCATTCACCGCGCGTTTCACGGCGATTCCCGGCAGCTGGTAACGGTCCCAGTGATCGTCGCCGAACACCCCGAAATCAAAGTAGGGATCCAGGCCCGCTGCTCCCAGCTTGAGCGACGCCCCGTCACGCAGATTTCCCGTCAGGAGTGCCAGCTTCACGTCACTGCGACCCGCCAAGGCGTCCAGCACCTCGAAGACGCCGGGTAGCACATCGATTTCGGCCTCCCGACCCTGGATTGCGCTGCGCGCCCGGTCGATATACCGCGCCAGGATCCTCGGCACCCAGGCCTCGGGCTGTTCGATCGGAAGACCCGATAGCCGCAGGATTTCCATGCAGATCTGCTTGTCCGTTTTTCCCGAGTAGGCCAGCTTCACCGGCGGGCAGTCAGGAAACACGTCGCGAACGGCACCCTCGAAGCATTCCTTCCAGAGGGGACCGCCGTGAAGCAGGGTTCCATCGATATCGAAAAGGACGAGACGCTTCATGGAACCGGACCTCAGCGCACTCCGGCGGCGACGATGGACTTGGTGGTCAGCCAGTCGCCCATGATCCGGATGGCTTCCTGCAGCTGCGGAGTATCGGTATCGCCCCGCCTGCGGTGGGCCAGCTTCTTGTCCTTGTCCTTATCCTTGTCTTCCTTCTTCTTTTCAGCCTCTGACTTCTTGCGGAGCTCCGCCAGCTTGACCGAACCACGGTTCTTTTCGGCTTCGGTCATTTCCTTGCTGATCTCGATGAACTTGGGGTCCTCACTGACGCGCTTCTTGGACGAGTCTTTCAGTCGCGGCAGGATCGACGCATCCACTTCGACCCAATGATCCTTGGGCTCCTTGGAGTTGGCATCCGGTCCCGCAAAGTTGGCGATGGCGTTCGGGGGCAGCGAGTAGTCGAGCGTCTTTTCGCCGATGTCGTCGGTGCTGAAGGCGGAGGGCAGCACGATGTCAGCCGGCACGCCCTGGTGCTGGGTCGACCCGCCCTTGGGCAGGAAGTACATGCCCGTGGTCACCTTCATGGCCCCGAGCTCCATCGGCAAGCCGGTCAGAACCTGCACCGAGCCTTTGCCGAACGTGTGGTCGGCGCCGACGATCAGCGCGCGGTGGTAATCCTTCAGGGCACCGGCCAGGATCTCGGAGGCCGAAGCCGACAGACGGCTGGTCAGCACCACGAGAGGACCGCTGTAGACGGTTTCGGGGTCCTGGTCCGAGAGGACGTCCTTGCGGCGCTGGGTGTCCTGGGTGGCCACCACGGGTCCGCTCTTCAGGAACAGTCCCGAGATCTTGACCGCATCGTCCAGCAGGCCGCCGCCATTGCGCGACAGATCCAGCACGATGCCGTCCACGTTGGCCTTCTTGGCCTTGATCAGCAGGTCGCGCATGTCGCGGTAGCTGGAGCGGGCACCCGAATCACGACCTCCATAGAAGGACGGCAGGTCCAGCACGCCGATCTTCAGCTTGCGGCCGTTCATGGTGCGGTCTTCGATGGTCAGCTTGGCCGCCTGCTCCTGGATGTCGATCTTGTCGCGGACGATGGTCGTCTCGAACGACTCGCTCTTGTCCGACTGGCGCAGGATGGTCAGCTTGACCTGGGTTCCCTTCTTGCCACGGATCAGCTTGACCACGTCGCGAAGATCCATGTCGATGACCGACACGGCGGGCTTGCCGGGTTCCGCCACCGAGATGATCTTGTCCTTGGGCTTGAGCACCTGCATGCGGTCGGCGCTGCCCCCCGGAATGATGTCTTCGACCGTCACGTAGCCGTCCTGCGAGGTCAGCGAAACACCGATGCCCTCCAGCGACAGCTGCATCTGGATCTGGAAGTCTTCCATGTTGTCCTGGGACAGGTAGCTGGTGTGCGGGTCGAGCGCGCGGGCAAAGGACTCGGCGAAGATCGTGACCAGCTCGATGTCCGTGCGTTCCCGGACGCGCTTGGTGGCCAGCTCGAAGCGGTGGAGGATCTGCTTCTTGGCCTTTTCCAGCGACGGCTCGGTCAGCAGCGCGCTCGAGACCTGGAAGTGGGTCATGGCGCGGATGAGCTTCTGGCGTTCCTCGAGGGTCTTGGAGTAACCGCGTTTTTCGGGGTCCATCATGAACTCGACGGACTCATCGACCTTGTACTTGGGACCCAGGAGGTCCCGGACGGCGCTCTCGTTCTCGACGGCACGGGCCAGCGTGAGCTCATAGACGCCCTGGAGCGCCTTGCAGTCCCCTTGGGTCATCGACTTGAAGAGCGGAGCCAGGTCGTGGGTGAGCTTGGTCACGTCCGCCTGCAGGAGCATCGTCTTGGAGGGATCAAGCGATTTGATGAACTGTTCGAGAGTCTGGCTCCGGATGGTGTCGGTCATCTCGTGGTAGGCGTAGTGATGAGCCAGGAAGACCTGCACCAGCTCGGGAAGCTGCTGGCACTGGAGCTTTTGCGCAAAAGATACCGACGAAAAGGCCGTCGCGGAGGCGGTGGCCAAGGTCAGGGAAATTGCCAAAAAACGTCGAACAGGGAGTTGAAACAAGAGGGGCTCCTCGCTGGGCGAAGGTCGTTCGGTTCAGACCGGATGAAAATGATTCTAGCCGAGGGAATCCTGGATTTGCCAGCGCCAAGCCTTTGACCCGGGCACCGGCCAAGCCGTTCGCGCGGGCTTTGTTTCAAGGCTGAAACCCCACAAAGCGTGTTACCATCCCGGATGTGAATCCCTGGAACCTGTTGCTTGAATCCCTGCACTCCTCACTCATCGACGAGCTGATCGAGCGCTCACCGAATCCGCGCCCTGTGCTGGGACTTCCCCGCAAGGAGAACGGACTGCTTTGGCCGGACCCGGCCCTGCCCCAGCTGCTGGCCGTGGACGTGAAGCTCACGCCGGTAGACAGCGCCTGCATCCTGATGGGCGTGGACGGCGCCGCCCAGGGCCGGATCGGCACGGAGCTCGAAGCACTCTGGGAACGAATGGTGGCTCGCGGAAAGAAGCACGAATTCGAACGGCGCAAGCTGGCACCCGGTTTCTCGAACGCCCGACGCATCAATGCCAAAGCCAACGACACGTATCCCCTGCTCCGGAAGATGATCTGGATTCCGTTCGGACTTCAGCCAGGCACGCTTTATCTGGGCCTGGGCCTCTGATCCGTCCAGATAACGCGCTGCACCCCTGAAAACCTGACAGTCCTGTCAAAATCTTGATGAAGGACTCTGGCCGCCCTCTGGAGTTGAGGGTATCGTCCTATGACCAGACCAGATGACCGAGGGCCGGATGCCCTCGGCGGTCACCGGGGGGATGGCCAAACCATGAAAATCAGGTTTCGCACGCTCAAGCCTTTGTGCCTGACGATCGCGTTGCTGGCTTCCCAGATACTCTGGGCCGCTCCCGCCCGCTTCGGACTTTCGCCCGACAACTCCCAGGCCTTTCTGCTGGAGACCATCGGGTCGGCACAGCGGAGCCTGGTCATCAATATCTACGAGTTCGAGCAGCCGCAGATCCGGGACGCGGTGCTTGCGGCCATCCGCAAGGGCGTGGCAGTCCGGGTCCTGGTCGAAGGAGAGCCGGTCGGCGGACTGTCGCGGATGTCGCATGCGGTGATCCGCTCCCTGCTCGGCGCGATGCAGGGCGCCCAGCCCCGGAGCGGCGCTTCGACCGTCTACCTCATGACCCGCAAGGCCTCGACCCAGCCTCGCCGCTTCGCCTTTGACCACGCCAAGTACCTGGTGGTCGACGAAACGACCGTCCTGGTTTCTTCCGAAAATTTCTCTTTCGGAGCCCACCCCCAGGCTGGACTGGTGGGCAACCGCGGCTGGCACGTGGCCATCCAGGACGCGGGACTCGCGGCCCAGATGCTGGCGCTGTTCAATTCGGACGCGGACCCCTCCCAGGGAGACGTGCTGGACCTGCGCCGCTCCGCCCTGCCTCCTCCGTCGGATCGCGTGGACAACTCCAAGCCAGAAGCGCCGCGCACGGCGCCGGCCCTGCCGGTCGGCTCCGGGCAGATCGATGCCGTGCATCTGGTCACCAGCCCGGACTCGCGCCAAGGCCTGCTTGAATTCATCCGCTCGGCCAAGAAAAGCGTGGCGCTGGAGTTCATGAGCCTGCCCGCCACCTGGACCGGCGAAGTCCGGGGCCAGGCCGCTTCCGAGAACCCGATCCTGACCGAGCTGCTGGCTGCCGCCCGGCGCGGCGTGAAGGTCCGCGTGCTGCTCAACGACGAGAATGCCTTTGCCCAAGTACCGGCCCAAGCCCGAGAGCAGCTGAACCTGATGGCAGGGCCGGAAACACCCGCCGTGCGCAGGAATCGCAACCTCGAGACGGTCTGCGCCATCCGCGACCTGGCCGCCCAGGACCACCTGCCCATCGAGGGCCGGATCATCAGCATCTCGAAAGCCCAGATCCACTACGTCCACAACAAGGGCATGATTGTCGACGGAAGCAAGGCGTGGGTCAGCTCCATCAACGGCACCCGCAACTCGGTCATGAACAACCGGGAAGTCGCCCTGGCCGTGGAGGGCGAGGCCGCCGGTCGCTACTTCCAAAGCGCCTTTGACTTTGACTGGACCAAGTCGTCCGGAGCCCTGACCCGGGCCTGCAAGCAGGCCGCCGCCGCCGCCCAAACAAATCACCCTTGATGTCAAAGAGTTGACTCAAAAGTTGATATTTACACACATTGTTGTGTAATATTAACACATGGGTTTCATCAAGCGGTCTGTCCCTGTCGCTTCCCTGGTTTTGGCCCTGTTTGCAGCGGGCTGCCAAGCCCCCTCGCAGCTGAGCGACCTGAAGCTCCCCCTTCGGCAGTTCCAGGTGCTGGAAACCGAGCCCCCTTCGCCCGAGCACGAGTCGTCGCCCCGGTGCGAGCCACTGACCGAGTCGGTGGTGCCTTCAGGCCCCTGGAGCGAGCTGCGGCTCAGCGAAAGAGCCTGCGCACGGGTTCGAGTCTGCCTG
>CANFHS010000141.1 GCA_947446835.1 Bacteriovoracaceae bacterium | reverse complement strand
GGTGTCTTCGCCCATGCCGCGCCAGGGTTGGGCTTCGGTGTCGTACTCGTCCTCGATCTCGCCGGTGATCTCCTCGACGATGTCCTCGAAGGTCAGGATGCCCACGGCGCCGCCGTATTCGTCCACGATGACGACGATCTCGTCGTCTTCCTCGTGCATCTCCAGGAGCAGGTCGCGCAGCGCCTGCGTCTCGGCCACGTAGTGGGCCGGCGAGATCAGCCCCGAGATGGGCTGGGACAGGTCTGGCACCGCGGCCAGGTCCGAAAGCTCGATCACGCCGACGATGTTGTCGATGCGGCCTTCGTAGACAGGCATCCGGGAGTGGCGGTGCTGGTAGAATTTTTCGAGCGCCTGGCGGACGGTCGAGCCCTTTTCGACCCCCTCGATCTTCACCAGCGGGATGAGCGCGTGCTTGGCCTCGGCGTCCTTGAAGTCGAAGATGCGCTTGATCATGCGCCGCTCGCTGGCCTTCAATTCGCTCTCGCGCTTGGAGTAGGTGAGCAGCGAGCGGAGCTCCTCGCGCGTCGAGCTTCGGCGGCCCGAGATCATCTCCTCGAGCGGGCCGAGCAGCTTGGAGATGCGCGTCGTGTAGGACGACATGATGCGCGTGAGAGGGTAGAAGGACCAGTAGACGCCGTTCACCACGGGCGCGACCATCGGGGCCAGGAAGTTGGCGTACCGCTGGAAGAGGGTCTTGGGAACGAGTTCCCCCAGGACCACGATCAGCGGGCTGGCGATGGCCACCGAGAGCCATTCACCGTGGGAACGTTGGGACTGGATCAGGTGGAGCGTGATGAGCGACGAGATGCCGATCACGCAGATGCTGTTGATGAGGAGCGTGGCCGAGAGCACGCGCTCGGGGTGGCTGGCCAGCTGCAGCGCCAGGTTGGCCCGGGATCCTCCCTTGCGGGCCGCGGCGGTAAGGGCCAGCCGGTCGGCCGAAAGCAGCGCGATCTCGCTGCCCGAGAAGAATCCCTCGATCAGCAGCAGGGCAGGGATGAGCAGCAACGTGGGGGACAGGTCCTGCACGAGCGTCATTTGGTGCGCTCCAGTCCCGGGCGCAGGTCCTCTTCCCCGGCGGCGTCCACGAACAGGTCGTCGAAGAGCTCGTCCAGCACGTCGTGCATGGTCACGATCCCGGCCGTGTTCCCATGGCGGTCCTCGACCACCGCGATATGGGTCTGCGCCTGCCTGAGGCGCTTGAACACGGTGTTCAGCTTGGCCTGCAGGTTCACCACGACGGGCTTGCGCATCAGGTCCTGGACTTGGCCATCGGGGAGCTGTTCGGCCAGGCGCAGCAGCAGCAGGTCCTTCTTGTAGAGGATGCCGCGGATCTGCTTGCGGTTCGGGCCGGTCACGAGAATCCTGGAGAACCGCCAGCCGCGTGCCGCGGCGACCGCCTCCTCGATGGGCATCCGGTCGGGAACCGAGAAGATCCGTGAGGCCGGGGTCATGATCTCGGACACCGGCGTGTCATCCAGCTCGAACACGTTGCGGATCAGGTCCAGTTCGCTCTCGTGCACGGCGCCTTCGCGATGGCCCTCCTCGACCAGGGTCAGGAATTCCTCCTCGCGCAGCAGGAGTTCTCCGGTCTGTCCCCGGCTTGCGGCGGAGGGTTGGATCAGGCGGGTGATCCAGCCCAGAAGCTTCTGCAGGACGAACCGCACCGGCTTTAGCAGCCTGTAAAGGGCCGTGAGGGGCGTGACCGCGAGCGGGGCGACCATCGTGTTGGCACGGGCGCCGATGGCCTTGGGCGTGATCTCGCAGAAGAACAGGACGATCGGCGTGGTGATCAGCATGCCGACCAGGGTGTGCAGCAGCAGCTCCGGCAGGGCGGGCCAGAGGCGCTGCAGGGCAGAGGTGCCCCAGCCTCGGGCCACGGCGCGGGCCACCAGCGTCGAGATCGAGACGTTCACGAACTCGTTGAGCACCAGGATCGTGACCAGCAGGCCGCCCGGGTCCGACAGGAGCTGGCGGATGCGGCGGTGCGCGTTTTCGAAGCGCCCACGCATGGAGCGGATCTGGAAGCGCGAGAGGCTGAACAGGGACACTTCGCTGGCCGAAAGCGAGGCGGAAACCAGGACGAGCAGCCAGAAGGCCAGCCATTCAAGGGAGGTCACGGATGCCAGTGTACCACAACCCACCGGGTGCGGCGGGTCCGTCAAAAGCGCGTCGGGGGAACCCGGTTTCCCGAATTCCCCCGAACGCAGACAGTTCAGATTCAGGACCGGAGGGAGCGATCCGCTCCGCTCAGGCGACGCGTTCCCAGCCCGGCGTTCCCGGGGTGGCGGACTTGCGGCGACCCGACTTGGTCTTTCCTTCGTCTCCCGTCGAGGTGGCGCCCGACGGAGTGACCTTGCCGATGGACTTGATCTTCTGGACCAGGGCCACCGCGAGCACTTCGTCGATCGTCTTGACCGGGATGAAGGTCAGCTTGTCGCGGAACTCCTCCGGGATATCCTCGAGGTCCTTCTTGTTCTTCTCGGGGATGATGATCGTCTTGATGCCGTGGCGCATGGCGGCCAGCGACTTCTCCTTCAGCCCACCGATCGGCAGCACCCGGCCGGTGAGGGTGATCTCGCCGGTCATGGCCACATCCTTGCGGATCGGGATCCCCGTGAGCCGCGAGATCATCGCGGTGGCCATGGTGATGCCGGCCGAGGGTCCGTCCTTCGGGATCGCTCCCTGCGGGAAGTGGACGTGGATGTCGTTCCGTTCGAAGAAGTCCTCGTTGATGCCGAAGTCCGCCGCCCGGGACCGGATCAGGCCGAGTGCAGCCTGCCCCGATTCCTTCATCACGTCGCCCAGCTGGCCGGTCAGCAGGATGCCGCCCTTGCCTTTCATGGTCGTCGTTTCGACGTACAGGATCTCGCCACCCACCGCAGTCCAGGCCAGGCCGGTCGCGATGCCGACCTCGTCCTGCTCCTGCTCGTCCTCGCGGAGGAACGGGGCAGGGCCCAGGAACTTGTAGACCAGCTCGCGGTTGATCACCGTCTTGTCGGTCTTGCCTTCGGCAACCTTGCGGGCCGTCTTCCGGCAGAGCGTGGCGACGTGGCGTTCCAGGTTACGGAGACCGGCTTCGCGGGTGTACTGCGAAACCACGGTCTGGACCGCCTCGTCGGTGACGTCGATCTGTTCCTTCTTCAGGCCGTTTTCGCCGATCTGTTTGGGGATCAGGTACTTGCGGGAGATGAAGAACTTCTCTTCCTCGGTGTAACCCGACAGCTGGATCACTTCCATGCGGTCGCGGAGCGCCGAAGGGATGGTTTCCAGGTTGTTGCAGGTCGCGATGAACATCACGTTCGACAGGTCGAAGGCGACGTTCAGGTAGTGGTCGCGGAACGAGTTGTTCTGCTCCGGATCCAGCACCTCGAGGAGCGCTGCCGACGGATCGCCGCGGAAGTCGCTGCCCAGCTTGTCGATCTCGTCGAGGACGAAGATCGGGTTGTTGGTGCCGGCCTGTTTCAGTCCCTGCACGACGCGACCCGGAAGGGCGCCCACGTAGGTCCTGCGGTGGCCGCGGATCTCGGCCTCGTCCTTCACGCCGCCCAGGCTGACCCGGACGAATTCACGTCCCATGGCCCGTGCGATCGAGCGACCGAGCGAGGTCTTGCCGACGCCCGGAGGTCCCGAGAAGCAGAGGATCGGCCCCTTCATCTTGTCCTTGAGCTTCCTGACGGCCAGGTACTCGAGGATGCGCTCCTTGATCTTGGACAGGTTGTAGTGGTCCTCGTCCAGGATCTTCTTGGCGTTCACCAGGTCGAGGTTGTCGACCGTGTGCTTGGACCAGGGAGTCTCGACCAGCCAGTCGATGTAGGTGCGAAGCATGGAGGCCTCGGAGGCGTCCGGGTGCATGCGCTCCAGGCGGCCCAGCTGCTTGAGGGCCTCGTGTTCGACTTCCTGGGGCATGCGGGCCGAGGCGATCTTCTCGCGAAGCTCGTTGATCTCCTCGCCCTTCTGGTCGCCGTCGCCGAGCTCGGACTTGATGGCCCGGATCTGCTCGCGGAGGAAGTACTCCTTCTGCGACTTGGTCATCTCGTCCTTGGCCTGCGAGCGGATCTTGGCCTGCAGGGTGAGGACTTCGATTTCCTTGGCGAGGATCTCGTAGATCCGCTTCAGGCGTTCGCCACCGTCGGTGACTTCCAGGATGGCCTGGGCGTCGCTGACCTTCAGTCCGAGGTTCGAGGCCACGAGATCGGCCAGGCGGCCGGGCTCGTGGATGTCGTCCAGCACCATCAGGATGTCCGGAGTCAGCACCTTGCCGAGTGCGATCACTCGTTCGAGCTGCTCGCGGACCGCGCGCATCAGGGCTTCGATTTCGGGGTTCATGCCCGGAAGCTGGTCCTGGATGCGGTTGATCTTGCACTCGTACCAGGGGTTGGTCTGGGTGAACTCGGAGATGTTGGCCTTGCACAGGCCCTGGGTCAGGATCTTGATGCGACCATCGGGGAGCTTGCGCATCCGCATGATCATCGAGACCGTGCCGGTCTTGTAGATGCCCTCGGGGGAGGGGTGTTCGTCCGAGATGTCCTTTTGCGAGGCCAGCAGGATAAGCCTGTCCGAACGCGCCAGGGATTCTTCAACGCTCTTGATGGACGAGTCTCGTCCCACAAAGAGCGGAATGATCATGTACGGAAAAACCACGATATCCCGTACTGGCAACATCGGAAGGGTTTCTGGAATCTCGATCTGCTCGCCGTCGTAGTTGGTCACCAATTCCTCCCTCTGCATGAAACTGTCTGTAAGGCGATTCGGTGGAACGGCGGATGCGCTTGAGGTGTTTTTCCCTTTCCTTGAAATCCGCTCCAGTCTTGGCAGAGCGGGAATTCCTCCGCGTCTCGAAATTGGCGTCGATACCCGTTTTCGGCACTCGGGAACTGGTGTCCCCGTTGACACATTCCTGACGGTCGTCCGAGCCCCTAGAATGGGAGGAAGATGCGCGGAACATCGGGGGATTCCGGTTTTTCAGACCATTGGAAGCTCGGCGTGGGGTGGGCCCTTGCGCTGGTGGCTCTGCTGCTTTTGCCAACCCCTTGTCGCTGCGAGACGCCGCCGTGCGATCTGGGAGTCCACGAGCTGGCCGTCCGCAGGCCGGATGGAAATCCCGCCATCTTCCACCGCGATTTCCTGTCGGGCTTCCGCGGGCTCCAGGTGACGGTGTTTCACCCCGAAGCGGGCGACAAGACGGCCTGTGAGCCTGGAGCCGTTCCCGTGGAGCGGTACCCGGTGGTCGTGCTGAGCGATGGGCAAGCGCAGGCCGGCCCGGGCACCCTGCAGCTGGCCCGCAGATTGGCGCGGCGGGGCACCGTGGTGGCCTGGGTCGCGTTGAGCCCCCACGCCGACCCGGCGGATCGCCGGCGTTACTGCGCCCTCTTCGGCGTGGCCGCTGCGTCCTGCACGGACGACGTGTTCCGGCAGGATCTGGTCCTCGACCTCCACGCCACCCTCAAGGAGTTCTCCCGCACGGTCCTTCCGCTTCTGCCGGATCGCATCCGCGACCGGGTGGATGTTTCGGGTCCGGCGCTCATCGGCCTGGGACGCGAAGCTTCCTACGGGGTGCTGGCCCTGGCCGGAGCGGACGTCCAGACGGCACCCGGACGGGACATGACCAACTTCCGCAAGCTCGAGGGGCTGTCACGGGTCACGGCATTCGTGGCCACGGATCCGCCGCCGGTGGAGCCGCTTTTCCGCGAACTGTCCTTCGACCGCATTCTGCCCGGGGTGGTCCTCGTGACGGCCTCCGAGCTGGAGATCTTCCGCGCGCTGCGGACTCCGCGGAAGCTCCTCCTGCGGCTGGGCGGAAGCTCCTCGTCCGAGCTGAATCTCGAGCCGGGCGCGTGCGCGGCTTCCACCGAGGCGGGGCAACGGTGCGAGCGGCTGGTCCACGCCCTGGAGTCGGTGCTTTCGGCCCGGCAGCGGGGCGATACGACGGCCCGGGCGCTGCTTGAGTCCGGCGCGCGTGGAGCGCTCTCCATCAGCACGGGCCAGCCCTTCCTCTCCGAGCAGGCCGACCTGCATGCGGTGGCCGGAGAGCCGCTTTCCGTGCGGCTGCAGGCCCATTCTCCTGACCCCGTCGAGCTGAGCTACGGATGCAAGCAGTGTCCGGTCGGGATGGCGGTGGACCCGCTGACGGGGCAGCTGCAATGGACCCCAGGCTCACTTCAGGCGGGCAAGCACGATGCGCTCTTTTCGGTCCGGGACGGGCTTTTCGAGGTCACGCGCAAGGTGTCCATCC
>CANFHS010000140.1 GCA_947446835.1 Bacteriovoracaceae bacterium | reverse complement strand
TGGCATCTTCTGAACTCCTGGCTGCCGTCGAGAGAATTGGCAGCCAGGCGCTGAAGGACCTGGAGGCAGTCCAAACGCTCGAGGCGCTGGAGCACTTCCGCGTCTCGGTGCTGGGAAAGAAGGGCGCCCTGGGCGAAGTGCTCAAGGGCCTGGGCGCCGCTTCTCCCGAAGATCGGCCCCGGATCGGTGCCTCCGCCAACGAGTGGAAGCGCAGGATCGAGGAGGCCCTCGGCGCCCGCAAGGAGTCGCTCGAAGCCCGCGCGCTGGAAGCGCAGCTCGAAAGTGAGCGCATCGATCCGACCCTGCCGTCGCGGATCGCCCACCGGGGCCACGCGCACGTCATCACGCAGGTCACCCGGCGCATCGTGGACATCTTCGGGCGGCTGGGCTTCGACGTGGCCACGGGCCCCGAGGTCGAGACGGACTTCCTGAATTTCGAGGCCGTCAACATGCCGGCCGATCACCCCGCGCGCGACATGCAGGACACCTTCTTCATGGGTCCTGGCGTGGTGCTGCGCACCCACACTTCCGCCGTGCAGATGCGCGCCATGCGCAGCCGCACCTGGCCCGTGCGCATCCTGGCGCCCGGCGCCGTCTACCGCAGCGACAGCGATGCCACCCATTCGCCGATGTTCCACCAGGTGGAAGGCCTGTGGGTCGACAAGAACGTGCGCATGAGCGATCTGAAGGGCGTGCTCGAATTCTTCGCCAAGGAGATGTTCGGTCCGCAGGCCAAGATCCGGCTGCGTCCCAGCTATTTCCCGTTCGTCGAACCTGGCGCCGAGATCGACGTCAGCTGGGGCGATGGTTGGCTCGAGATCCTGGGCGCCGGCATGGTGCATCCCCGCCTGTTCGAGCTGGCCGGCTACAATCCGGGCGAAGTCAGCGGCTTCGCCTTCGGACTGGGCGTGGAGCGCATCGCGATGCTGGTCCACCAGATTCCCGATCTTCGTCTCATGTTCCAGGGCGATTCCCGCTTCCTGAACCAGTTCTGATTCCCGAGGAGCTTTCATGCGCATTTCTTGGAATTGGCTTTCCGAGCTCGTCGACCTTTCCAAGGCCGGCACTCCCGAGAAGTTGGCCGAGATCCTGACCCGTCGCGGCCTGGAGGTCGAAGAGGTCCGGCCCCTGGCCAAGGGTTTCGAGAAGGTCGTGACCGTGCGGATCCTCGAGCGGGGCAAGCACCCGGAAGCGGATCGCCTGTCGGTGTGCAAGGTGACCCTCGGCGAAGGCGAGCCGCAGGAGATCGTGTGCGGCGCCCAGAACATGAAGGCCGGCGACATCGTGGCGCTGGCCCAGATCGGCGCGCTGCTGCCGAATGGCGTGAAGATCGAGCGGTCCAAGATCCGTGGAGTGGTTTCCAACGGCATGCTCTGCTCCGAATCGGAGCTGGGCCTTGCGGAAGAAAGCGAAGGCATCCTGATCCTGTCGCCGGAGACGGCGCTGGGGCAGCCGCTGGCCAAGGTGCTGGGGCGTGATGACGCGATCCTGGTGTTCAAGCTGACGGCCAACCGCGGGGATTGCCTGAGCCATCTGGGCATGGCGCGCGAGATTGCCGCCGCCCTGGGGGTCGAGGTCAAGCGCCCGCGCATCGCGGAGCTGCGCTACCCGTCCGGTTCGGCCGGCATCCAGCTGCAGCTGCGGGCAGGCGAGCTCGCTCCGCAGTTCCTGGGCGTGGCGATGGAAGGCGTGAAGATCGGCCCGTCGCCCGACTGGGTGAAGCGCAAGCTGGAGGCCGTGGGCTCGCGGTCCATCAACAACGTGGTTGATGCCACCAACCTGGCCATGCTCGAGATGGGGCATCCGATGCATGCTTACGACCGCGATCGCCTCCAGGGCGATACGCTGGGCGTGCGCGTGGGACAGGCCGGCGAGGAAGTGAGCCTGCTCGACGGGTCGACGGTGAAGCTGGCCGGCTCCGAGCTGGTGATCTTTGACGGGGATGGCGCGCGGGCCGTGGGCCTGGCGGGGGTCATGGGCGGCGGCAACTCCGAGGTCCAGGACTCCACGCAGCGGGTCTTCCTGGAGTGCGCCGAGTTTCATCCGGCGACCACCCGTCGCGCGGCCAATCGGCACGCGCGTCGCACCGAGGCTGCCATCCGTTTCGAGAAGGGTGTCGATCCGCGCGGGCTCGAAGCCGCGATGGGGCGCCTCGTGGCGCTGGTCGAGGAGCTGGCCGGCGGCAAGGTGGTCGGAACGACCGCCGCGTTCGAGCCATCCCGCAAGCCGGGCGCCTTGGCCGAGCGGAACATCAGCGTCGAAGCGGCTTATTTCAACCGCTTCCTGGGCACGAATTTCACCGAAGCCGAGATCGAAGGCTCACTGGTCACGCAAGGGTGCCGCATCCAGAAGCAGGGCGCCGAGTGGGCCGTGACGCCGCCGTCCTGGCGCCAGGACCTGGCCATCCGCGAGGACTTGAGCGAGGAGGTGGCCCGCAGCCTGGGTTACGACCGCATTCCGTCGACGGTTCCGCCGCTGACGTCGCAGCCGTCTTCGCAGGGAGCGGACGCGGGCATGGCCCGCCTGGCGCTGATCCATCAGGCCAAGGACGCGATGGTCGAGTCCGGGTTGTCGGAGACCATCAACTTTGCCTTCACGAGCGAGAGCTGGCTCAAGCAGTTCGGCCTCGAGTCGTCGGCCCGCCTGGTGAATCCGCTGAGCGACGAGCTTTCGGTCCTGGTGCCTTCGCTCCTCCCGGGCCTGGTCCGCAACGCGATCGACAGCTGGCACCACCACTTCGGTTCCGAGAAGCTGCCCATCCGCCTGTTCGAGCTGCGGCCGAC
Organism: Bacteriovoracaceae bacterium; assembly: GCA_947446835.1. Taxonomy (GTDB): domain Bacteria; phylum Bdellovibrionota; class UBA1018; order UBA1018; family UBA1018; genus CANFHS01. The sequence goes on along the minus strand of CANFHS010000140.1, from coordinate 3,536 downwards.
CTTCCAGGTCCCCGGCGCTGTCGAAGCCAAGGGTGAGATGGAAACCAGCGTCCAGGAGCGCTGGAAGCTGGCGGTGGCGCTTTCGGGGCCGCGCTTCGCGCAGGGCCTTCGTAACGAGGTGGGTGAAGTCGATTTCTACGACCTGAAGGCCGTGTTCGAGGTCCTGTTCGAGCAGCTGGGCGCCCGCGGCGTCCGCTTCTCGCCCATGGCGCAGTCGCGGTCGGGCGGAAATCCGCTGCTGCACCCCGGACAGAGTGTCGAAATCTTGGCGGGCAACCAGGTGGCTGGATCCTTGGGTCTGGCGCACCCTCGGCTGTCGCGCTCGCTCAAATTCCGGGCCCCGCTGTTCCTGGGGGAAGTGGACTGGGAGCAGCTCCAGAGGCTTTGCCGGCCAGCCGCTGAAGGCAAGCCCTTCAAGGCCATTCCCCAGTTCCCGCCCATGGAGCGGGACTTTGCGCTCGTGGTGAAGGCGGATGTTTCTGCCGACAAAATCACTCAACTGGCGATCAAGGCCGGCAAGCCTTTGGCAAAGACCGCCAAGGTTTTCGATATTTATCGCGGTTCTCAGGTCGCAGAGGGGATGACAAGCGTGGCGGTCCGGGTTACCTTTTTGAATGAAGCTCGCAGTCTTCAGGAGTCCGAGGCCGATCAAGCCTCCCAGGCCATCCTGGATGCCTGGAAAAAGGAGCTGGGGGCTGAGCTTCGCTGAGGAACAGCGGTGCTAATTTCCACGTTCTCACAGAGGAGAATTCGGCAGTGGCGATGACCAAAGCGGATATCGTTGAAGCGCTCTACGAGAAAATCGGTTTCTCGAAGAAAGAGGCAGCCGACCTGGTGGAGCTGGTGTTCGACACCATCAAGGGCACGCTGGCCCAGGGCCAGAAGATCAAGATCTCGGGCTTCGGGAACTTCGTGGTCCGCGAAAAGCGCTCGCGCGTGGGCCGCAACCCGCAGACCGGTGAGAGCATCGAGATTTCGGCCCGTCGCGTCCTGACTTTCCGTCCCTCGCAGGTCCTGCGCGCCGAAGTGAACGGTGGCGTGGAGCCGGGCGCGGATGGCAAGGTTCATGACGATGATGACGGGGATGATGGCGAGTTCTGATTGATTCCCGATCGCCAGTTTTTCCGGATTGGTGAAGTTTCGGAGATCGTCGGAGTGAAGCCCTACGTGCTCCGCTTCTGGGAAGCGGAGTTTCCGGCGGCCGCTCCTGACAAGTCGAGTTCGGGACAGCGGGTGTACCGTCGGCCCGAGGTCGAGACGCTGCTGCTGATCAAGTCGCTGCTGTACACCGAGCGCTACTCGATCGAAGGCGCGCGCAAGCGCCTCAAGGAGCTGAAGAAGCAGGGTCTGCTGCGCGAGGCTCGCGAGCAGGCCGCTTCGCCACAGGCCCGGCCTGCGGCCGCCCCTCAGGATGCGGTGGCCTCGAAGGAGCCTGTGGCCGTGGTCCTCAAGGGCCTGGTGCGCGACCTCCAGGACCAGCTGGAGCGGCCGATCCGCGAACTCTTCCAGGCCTGAGCGTCAGCGCCAGGGCCGGATCAGGGAACGGACCACGGGTTCGGCCAGGTTCTGGCTGAGCAGGGTTTCCATGGGGGTCAGAAGGCCTGGGCTGGTCAGGTTGAAGTCGGTGACCTTGCCTGCGATCAGGTCGACGGCGGCCAGCCGGACGCGCAGCTCGCGCAGGCGGCGGCCCACCTTGTCGGCAGCGGCGAGGTCCCGGCGCGAAAGGTGGGAGGCCGAGAGAAAGCCGCCCCGGTCCATGTCGATCTTGAATTCGCCCCGGCGAGGATTCTTGCGCGCGTGGGCCAGGAGGCGGCCGTTCAGCAGCCACAGGCGCAGCTCGCCCTCGTCCTGGACCGCAGGCAGGTACTCCTGCAGGATGACCGGCAGGGTGCCGCCCTGGGTAGCTTCACGCAGCTGGGTGCGCGCCCGGGCGGGGTCCTGGCCGAAGTCCAGCAGCTGCACGCCTTTGCTCTGGGCCTGGTGCAGGGGCTTGAGCACGGCCTTTCCCTGGGCCGAGCCGAAGGCTTCCAGGGCCGCTTCCTGGGAAGAAACCACGGAGTGCGGGGCCAGGCCTCCCAGCAGGGCGCCTTCGATCTTCTCGCTGCGCTGGAAGAGCACCGCGGGCGGATTCACCAGCTCGGTGGCAGAGTTCTCGATACCTGCCACCAGCAGCTGCAGCGGATGCAGGTAAGCCAGGTCCACCGGAGGGTCGGTGCGGTACAGGATGCGTCCGAACCGGGCAGGGGCCATCGCGCGGGCGGGTTCGAAGCGGAATGCCTGGGAGCTGCGTTCGCTCGAAGCGAGGCTCTTGAGCCGCGAGGCCGTCAGCGTGATCTTTCCGTGCTCCAGGCGCACGCTATGGCCGTCGCACCACCAGGCTTCGACCCCCAGGTGCAGGCACTCCTGCATCAGGCGAAGGGTGGTGTCGCGTGCGTGGTCGAGGGTGTCCCAGGGGTCCGTGACAAAAAGCAGGGACGGGGCGGCGGCCTGGAGACGGGGGCTCAAGGCTGGACCTTTTTCAGGACTTCGCCGGCGATGGTGGCCAGCCCCCGGGCGCGGTCGTGACCCCAGGCCTCCTCGAGCGCGTGGATGGCGTCCGAGAGCCGCTGGTGGGTCTCGCGTCGGGCCTGCTCCACGGGGATGTAGGCCAGGATGCTGACCGATTCGCGTTTCTCGGTGCCCGCGTCCTCGATGTCGTCGGCGACCTGGAATGCCAGGCCGAGCTCCGCGGAAAAGCGCGCCAGGGCCTGGAAACGGGAGTCAGAGGCCGCGATCCCGGCCAGGTCGGCGGGCATCAGCAGCGAAGCATCGAACAGGGCGCCGGTCTTGCGCGCGTGCATCGACTCCAGCGCCTCGCGCGAGGATCCGGGCCCGAGCTCGGGTTCGGCGGCCTGGCCGCCCACCACGCCGCGTGGGCCGATGGCTTCGGCCAGGCGGCGGAAAGCCTGCACCAGGCCCGCCGGCGGCACCAGGGCCTGCGCATCGAGCAGGCTGTCCAGGGCCAGGCCCATCAGCCCATCTCCGGCCAGCAGGGCCGTGGCTTCGTCAAACTGGCGGTGATTCGAAGGGCGGCCCCGGCGGAAGTCGTCGTCATCCATGCACGGCAGGTCGTCGTGGATGAGGGTGAAGCAGTGGATCATCTCGATGGCCACGGCAGGGGCCAGGGCAGCTTCGCGCGGCAGGCCGATCATGTGGGCACACTCCAGCACCAGGCGGGGCCGGATGCGCTTGCCGGGCGCCAGCAGGCTGTAGCGGATGGAGTCCACCAGGCGTTGCGGGACCCGGTGGGGTCCGGTGGCCAGGTGGCGGGTGAGACGGGCTTCCAGTTCGTTTTCGAATTCAGCGTTCAAGGGGCACCTGCAGCAGGGACAGCCATGGGTGCCATCACCGAGCCGCTCAGGGCATAGGCGTAGTCACCGTCAGGTGTTTTACCCTGCGACAGGATCATTTCAAGCAGTGTGAGCTCCTTGGACTTCAGAATCCGGTCGGACAGCCTGAACCGGGCCTTGGCGCTGAGCTGGGTGGTTTCCAGGCTG
>CANFHS010000139.1 GCA_947446835.1 Bacteriovoracaceae bacterium | reverse complement strand
CCCAGCAGCTGCAGGTGCGAGACGTCCTTGGACGAGTAGATGGCCTGGTAGACTTCCTCGGGATTCACTCCCAGCTCGATCATCTCGGCGGCGATGCGATGGGATTCGGGCGTGGTGCGCGAGTACCGGAAGCTGTTGGTGTCGGTCATGACCGACACGTAAAGGCCCAGGGCCACGTCCTTGTTGATCTTGGTCAGGTTCAGCTCACCGAAAATCCGGTGCAGCATCTCGCCGATGGAGCTGGACGAGGTGTCCGAAAGCACCTGGGCGTGCGGCGGGTAGGCGAGCTCGCCCTGGCCTGCCGTCATCGGATGATGGTCGAGGAAGACGATCTTCTTGGCGCGGAGATTCATCTCCTGCCAGATCTTGCCGAGCCGGCGCGGATCGTTCGTGTCGACGATGACCCAGAGGTCGCAGGTGTCCCAGAGTTCCACTTCGCCCGGGCCCAGCAGGATGCCGGCCTTGGGATCGAGGAAGCGGTAGCGCCGTGGCAATTGGTCGGGATTGTAGACCCGGCAGGCCTTGCGCGCCCGCTTCAAGTAATGGAAAAGAGCCGCTTCCGCTCCCAGACCATCGCCGTCGGGCAAAAGGTGTGTCGAAATCAGCACACGCTTGGCCTGCTCCAGCTGGTGTCGAAAAGCCTGGAATTCCTTCGATTTGGGAAGTTCTGGCTTCTCTCTTTTGGTGCTCAAGCTGGGCTCCTTCCCGACCGAAGCAGGGATACGAGGTAACTGATCGCATGAAGCCGAACCCGGTCGACCCGTTGTACGTGATCTTCGAGCAGCACCTGTTCAACTTTCAGGACCCGGAGATCGACCGCAAGACCCTCGTCTTGAAGATCGTTGCGGACTACCTCGAGTTTCTGCGTAAAAGAAATGTTACCGTACCGCGTTCGCTGGAGCAACCGATCGTCGAGGAGCTCGCGACCCAGGTCAACACGATGCTCGTGAGGAAGATCTACGGCTGCGTGAACCATCAGGAGTTCCAGCGCCTGCTCCCGGCTCCGCACAAGCGCCGCGCGCGTTCGCGCTACGGCAAGCTCGTGGGCTCCAAGCCCAAGAGTCCCGCCAAGCTTCGCGAAAAAGCCTGATCGTCCGCGCGTCAGCTTTTTGTCGCCGGACGCCGCGCTCCCGCGCGTCGTCCCCGGCGTGCGCCCGTCTGCTCCACGATGTAACGCAGGATCTGCGAGGCGATGTTGAGGCCCGTGGCCTTCTCGATGCCTTCGAAGCCCGGCGAGCTGTTGGCTTCCAGGACCATGGGGCCGCTTTCGCTTTCCATCAGGTCGATGCCGGCCACCTGCAGGCCCAGCACCTGGGCCGCGCGGATGGCGGCCTTCTCGAAGCTCTTGGGCAGCTTGACCAGCTTGCCCTGGCCCCCGCGGTGGATGTTCGAGCGGAAGTCGCCCTCGGGCGCGGTCCTGAGCATCGCGGCCACCACCTGGTTGCCGATGACAAAGGCCCGGTAGTCGCGGCCCTGCGCTTCGCCGATGAACTGCTGGATGATCACGTCCTGGCCCAGGCCCCTGAGCGTGTCGTGGACCGAGCCCAGCGAAGCCGGTGTGTGGACCAGCATGACGCCGACGCCTTGGGTGCCTTGGAGCACCTTCAGGATGACCGGCAGCCCTTTGGCGGCCTCGACGGCCAGCCGGAGTCCCCGGGCCGAGCGGGTCAGCACGGTGGCGGGCACGCGGATGCCCGCGCCGGCCAGGATCTGCAGGCAGCGCATCTTGTCGCGCGATTCGGCGATGGCCTGTGAATCGTTGATCAGGAAAGCGCCCTGGGTCTCGAACTGCTTGACCACTGCCAGCCCGTAATCGGTGATCGATGCGCCGATCCGGGGAAGGATGGCATCGTACCTGGGCAGGTCCTGGTTCCCCATCATGACCCGGTTGTGGCGCCCTTCGACCACCAGCTGGCACTCCAGCGGGTTGACGACGTCGACGTCCACGTTCACCAGGGCCGCTTCCTGGAGGAGACGGCGGACGCTGTGGAGATTCTTGTTTCGGGAGAGGATTGCGAGGCGCATCAGGTTGCCAAGGGGTTCGTGTGAACTGTAGCATCGGGAGTCTCATGCGCAAACCAATCGTCAGGGGAGCGGGCATTTTGATCGCGCTTGCGGCACTGACCGGTTGCAGCTCCGCACCGGTTCGTCCCGTGGAAGCCGAGCCGGTGGGCGCCTCCCGCAGCTGGGCCCTGAAGTTCAAGGGCCTGATCACCGACCTGTCGGTGGCCCGCGGGGTCGGGGACCTGCTCGTGACCGTGGTGCCCGATCCGGATCGGGACGGTGCCACCGAGAACCGGACCATTCTGCTTTCGGTCGACGGCAAACCCCTGTGGAGTCGCCCCAATTCCGCACGGATCAAGTCGCAGGCGGTGACTCCGGATGCCTCCCGGGTCGCCTTGGCCGATTACGAGGAAAAGGTGTCGATCCTGGATTCCCAGGGCAAGGACCTTTGGCAGATCGCCGCCAACTGCCGCCCCATCCTGCTGCCTTCGCGGCGGTCGGTGGTCTGCTATCACGACGATTCGGTAGCGCCCGGCCTGGCCTTCGAAGTCTATGACTGGGAAGGGCGCAAGACGGGGGAGCGCAAGGCCTCGAAGGACGTGTTGTCCATGAAAGCCTCGCGCGACGAGCGTTGGCTGGTGCTTTCCTCGGTCGGCGGCGAAGTGACCCTGCTCGGAGACCGCTTCGAAGCGGCCTGGAGCCGCAAGGTGCCAGGCGAGATCATCGATCTCGCGGTGTCCGGGGTGGGGCAGGGGGCGCGCGTGGCGGTTCTCAGCTCGTCCGCGGCAGAGGGCCGGGTCCTCCAGCTCTGGAGCCAGGAAGGCGTGGCCCTGGCCAAGGCCCGGATCGAGCCGGGGCTTCCCGCGCAGGCCATCGAGTTTTCTCCCGATGGGCTTCGCCTCCTCGTGCACGGGGGGATCACCACCGGTCAGCAGCTGCTGGCGTACGGGGCCGGGCTGGAGCCGCTCTGGAAGCGCGCCGAAACGGGCGCGGGCGATCCGCTTTCCACCTTCGCGGTCGGCTCGCAGTCGGTGGCTCTCGGGCGCGACGAGGCCGGCCTGGCCGGAAGGCGCGCCATCCTGCACGGCTACTCGCTCGAGTCCGGTTCGCCCCGCTGGAGCTTCGAGGCCCAAACCGAAGAAGGGGCGTACCTGACCGCCATCCTGCCGTTCCAGGGAAGCGAGTGGCTGGCCCTGGCCTCGGACGACGGTCAGCTCAGCCTCTGGTCGATCCGCTGAGCGGGAAGCCGGTCACTCGTTTCCGGTGCGCGAGTGGTGAAGGTGGTCCTTCACGATTTCCTTGTGCGCGCGGATCTGCTTTTCCACCTTGGCCAGCGCCTGGTCGATGGACTTGTAAAGGTCCTCGCTCCTGGCCTCGGCGAAGTAGTCCATGTTGTTGCCCACGAGGTGGATGTGCGCCACGTGATCGCGGTTCTCGACCACGAAGTTCCAGCTCACGTTGATGCGCCCCTTGAAGTAGACCCCCAGCTTTTCGCTCTTCTCACGGGTGACCTGCTTGATGGCCTCGGTCGGTTCCATGTGCTTGAAGCTGATGTGCATTTCCATCGGGGACCTCCTGGTCGGGAATGATCGTCTGGAAGGATCCGGCTCAGATGATCTTCTTGCGTTTGCCGGAAGACAGGATGCCCAGCATGTCGCGGTACTTGGCCACCGTGCGCCGGGCGATCTCGATGTTCTCGGAATGCAGCAGCTCCACGATCTTCTGGTCGCTGAGCGGGTTCTTGGGATCTTCCTTCGAGACCATCTGCCGGATCTTTTCCTTCACGGCCTCGCTGGCCAGGGAGTCGGATCCGTCGGCCGCGTTGATGGACGAGTTGAAGAAGTACTTCAGCTCGAAGATGCCCACGGGCGTGTGGACGAACTTGTTCGTCGTCACGCGCGAGATGGTCGACTCGTGCATGCCGATGTCATTGGCCACGTCCTTCAGGATCATGGGCTTCAGCTGCTGCACGCCCTTCTCGAAGAACTCGCGCTGCCGCTTCACGATGGCGTCGGTCACCTTGTAGATGGTCTTCTGGCGGTTGTGGATGGAGCGGATCAGCCACACGGCCGCGCGCAGCTTGTCCTGCACGTATTCCTTGGTGACCTTGTTCTGCTCCTTCTGGGCAGAGGCCAGGATGTTCTTGTAGTAGGGCGAGATGCGCAGCTTGGGCATCCCGTCCTCGTTCAGCACGATCACGAACTCCTCGGCCACCTTGTACACGTAGATGTCGGGAGTGATGTACTGGGTGTCGCTCGTGTGGAACGAGCGGCCAGGTTTGGGCTCGAACTCCAGGATGAGGCGCGTGGCCGCGATCACCTTCTCGAAGGACACGCCCAGGGCCTTGGCGATGGCCTGGTAGTTCTTGCGTTCCAGGTCCGGCAGGTGCTTGTCGATGATCTTTTCGACAAGCTCCTGGCGCGGGTTCATGAAGCGCGACTGGATGGCCAGGCATTCCTGGAGATTGCGCGAGCCCACGCCCACGGGGTCGAAGTTCTGGATGATCTTGAGGACCTCTTCGGCGTCCTCGAACTCCATCCCGGTTTCCTTGGCCAGGTCCTCCAGGTTGGCGTTCAGGTAGCCGTCGTCCGACAGGTTGCCCACGATGAGTTCACCGAGCTTGCGCTCCTGGTCGGTCAGGCCGGTCGCCATGGACAGCTGCCAGGTCAGGTGGTCCTCCAGCGAGGTGGTCTTGGTCAGGACGTTCTCGAAGGAGGGCAGCTCCTCGTTCACCTCGCGCATGGAAGGCGCGGAGCTGGAGCTCGAATTGAAGTCCTCGATGTACGAGTCCCAGTTGAAGTCGTCCTTGCCCGAAACCAGCTGCTCTTCCTTGGCCTGGGGCTTCAGGAAGGCCTCCTCGTCGCGAAGCTGCTCGGCCTCCGGGCTCATCGGGCCCTCGGCGGCGGCCGCGGCCTCGCCTTCGGCGGAAGCCGGGGTCTCGCCGTCCGGCGTCTCGGCCAGCTCCTCGAGAACCGGGTTCTCCATCAGCTCCTGGTTGACCACTTCGGCCAACTCCATCCGGTTCAGCTGGAGCAGCTTGATGGCCTGCTGCAGCTGGGGTGTCATCACCAGCTGCTGACTCAGTCTCAGGCTCTGTTTGATTTCAAGTGCCATGGAGTTGCTTCAAAGCTGGAAATTTTCCCCGAGGTACGTCTCCCGAGCGGTTTTGCTGGAAGCGATCTGCTCGGGCGTCCCCTGTTCCACAATCCTACCATCATTCAATAAATAACCCAAATCGCAGATCTCCAGTGTTTCCCGGACGTTGTGGTCTGTGATGAGGACTCCGATCTGCCGCTTCCGGAGGATCTGGATCATTCTTTGAATGTCAGCGACGGCAATCGGATCAATCCCGGCAAACGGTTCGTCTAGCAAAAGGAATACCGGATTCAGCGCCAGGGCCCGGGCCACCTCGACACGCCGCCGTTCGCCGCCGGAAAGGGTGAAGGCCCGCTGCTTGGCGATATGGTTGATGGAGAACTCGTCCAGCAGCCTCTGGAGCTGGTCCTGGCGTTCGCCGGGGTTCAGGTCCAGGGTCTCCAGCACGGCCATGATGTTCTCTTCGACCGTCATGCGGCGAAAAACCGAGGCCTCCTGGGGCAGGTAGGCGATGCCGCGTCTTGCACGCTCGTGCATCGGCCAATTTGAAATGTCCTCGCCGTCGATCAGGATCTGCCCTGCATCCGGACGGACCAGGCCGATGACCGTGTAGAAGGAGGTGGTCTTGCCGGCACCGTTCGGGCCCAGCAGGCCGACCACCTGGCCGGCCTTGACCTCGAAGTTCACACCCTGGACGACCTTGCGCCCCTTGTAGCTCTTGAAGATGTTGACGGCCTGGAGCGAGCGACCCGGCTTGCCGGCGCCGGCTTCACTGTTTTTTTGCGGTTTCGCCATCGGTGAATGCATTGCTGTGTTCGACCTCCACGACATCGGTGTCCCGGTGCACGCGGATGATATCCCCGGTCACCGTGTCATTTCCTTGATAAACCTGCGGGAACTCCCTGAAGGTGATGACGTCCTGGCTGGCGTCAAAGTCGGCCCGGCCGCCGGTCCCGTAGCGGAGGGGGCTGGTCGGCCTGCTGCGTTCGCGGATGAAAACGTCCTCGCGCAGGGTCAGGTAGTCCACCAGCCCCGACTCGCTCCCATAGCTGACAAAAGCGGACCGCCCGCGGCCGGTCAGGTTGGTCTGCCGGATCTTGACGAACCGATCGGCCAGGGGCCTGCGGGCGCCCATTGTGAAGAGCGCATTCTGACGGACGCGGTCGATTCTGCAGCGGTCGCTGTCCACCCAGGTTTCCTCGCGGACCTTGCCGAGGCCCT
>CANFHS010000138.1 GCA_947446835.1 Bacteriovoracaceae bacterium | reverse complement strand
GGTGCCCGAGGTGAATGGGCACCTCCTCGACCAGGCCATTGCGGCGGCACGAGGGGGTTCGCACGGGGCCAGGATCCTGGCCGGGCCCAATTGTTCGACGGTGCAGCTCGTGGTGGCCCTGCGTCCGCTGCAGCAGCGCTTCGGCCTGAACCGGGTCATCGTTTCCACTTACCAGAGCTCCAGTGGCGCGGGTGCCGCGGCCATGCGCGAGCTGGCGACGCAGGCGCGCGACTACCTGGATTCCCGCCCCCTCCAGGTGCAGGCCTTTGCCCACCAGATCGCCTTCAACTGCATTCCCCAGATCGGCGGCTTCCAGGCGGACGGCTCCACCAGCGAAGAGAAGAAGATCCGGCTGGAGACCCGCAAGATCCTGGAGATCCCGGACCTTCGCATCTCGGCGACCGCGGTGCGGGTGCCGACGCTGGGCTGTCACGGGGAGTCCGTGACGGTCGAGCTGGATCAGCCCTGCACCCCGGACGAGGCGCGCGAGCTGATGCGCGGACAGGCGGGGCTCCAGGTGGTCGACGAGCCTGCCCGGTCCATTTACCCGATGGGCCTGGTGCCTGAGGGGGGCCCGGTGCCCAAGGGGACCGGTGCCGACCCCGTGTTCGTGGGCCGTATCCGCAAGGACCCGGCCTTTGATCAGGGGCTTTCTTTCTGGATCGTAGCGGATAATCTGAGGAAGGGCGCGGCGCTGAACGCCGTCCAGATCGGGGAGGCGTTGTTGGAAAGGTTGAGGGACTGAAATGAGCGCAGGCTTAGTCCGCGCTTTCCTGCTTCTTCCGCTCCTGGTTTCATCCGCCTCGTGGGCCTCTCCGAGCCCGACCCCCACTCCGACGGGGGTCGCGCCGACGCTCCTGGCCTACTCCAATTACGCCCTTTACGGAACTTCCCCGCTCACCCTGTATCAGGCGGACGACACCACGACAGTGGACACGGGCAAGTCGTTCTACACGGTCAGCACCAGCCTGACGACGCCGACGGCGGTTTCGGGCGACATGACGGGCCTCATCCGGTTCCGGGTCCGGGCTGACGCCAGCCGGAGCAACCAGGTGGTTTCAATCCTGGCCCAGACCAGCAATGGCTGGAAATACGTCCCGATCGCCGCTTCCCAGGGCAGCCGGTGCAATTCGCTGACTTGCCAGGGCCTCACGGTGCCTTCCTATACGGGCGATACGGCGGCCTATTATTTCTCGGCCCGCTTCGCGGCCGACACCACCACCGTGGAAGTCGGGGTTTTTGCCAAGGACATCTGTGAGGCGGTCAGGCTCCAGGGCGACACGAGCCTGGTGGCCGAGGGCTGCACCAATGGCGATGTCACGCCGCCCGTGGCGCGGACCAGCACCTCCACCAACGACGCCGTGGCTGCGGTGTTCAATCTGAGGGTTTACGTGACGGTCGCGCCCGACGCGGCCACCGTGGGTCCCACCGATTCGGCCCAAGATGCGCAGTTCACGCGGCTCAATGTTTCGGTCGAAAAAGGCGGCCCCATCGCCAGCGCGGCCCCGTGCCCGACCCTGTCGAGCCTGTATTTTCCGGGGGACGGCGAGATTTACGTGGAGTCGGGCACCTTCGACTCCGCTTATCTTGAGGCCGGGGCACCAGCCACCCACCTGGTCGTGGTCGGTGCGAACGGGGCAGCTCCCACCCAGGCCAGCATCGACAGCAACTCCGTGGTGGGCCGCTTGCCGCTTGGCTATACCCAGCCAGTCAGTGGCTTCACGAATACCACCAACGGCTCTGACAATCTGTACACGCTCTACTTCCTCATTCGCGACGCGGCCGGGGCGCTTTATTCGGTGGATTCCACCAGCTGCAACCTGCAGAACGTGCAGACCGCGAGCATCAACCAGTTCCTGAACCGCAGCCGCTGCTTCATCGCGACTGCGGCTTACCGGTCTCCTGATGCACCGGCTGTCTCGATGCTGCGGAACTTCCGGGATCAGATTCTGGACGCAAGCTGGCTGGGGCGTGCTTTCGTGCAGAGCTATTACCGCTGGTCTCCTCCCGCGGCCGAGTGGCTTTACCTGCACCCGGCTTTCCGCGGGCCGGTTCTTCTGCTTCTTCTTCCGGTCGAGATCGTGGCCTGGCTCCTGCTCCATCCTTCGGTTGCGGTGCTGCTGGTGGCCCTCTTCGGAGCGGTCGTGGCACTGGAGACCCGCCGCCGGGCCGGGCGGACGGGTCGGGGAGTTTCCCGATGACGTTGCCGCGGCGTGGAGCTCTTGCCGCCCTGGTACTGGTCGGGGCGATTCCCGCCGGAGCGGCCGAGCCCACGGCGCAGCCTTACATCGACCAGCTCAAGGCGGGCCTCGAGCCCGGGCCCTCGGGATCGTACACCCAGGAGCTGAAGAAGCGCCTGCCCGCTCCGGGCGAAGGGGATGCGCAGCAGCCCGGAAGTTACATCGAGCACCTCAAGTCCACTGACCCGGTCCGACCCGTGGACCCCGAGGACTCCTACATCGAAGGATTGCAGGACAAGCTGGGCCCTGCGCCCCAGCGGGAAGGTGCCATCGCCGAGGTCAAGGCCGGTACCAGCCAGCTCAAGCCCAGGGTGGAAGGCGAGGTCCATTACGCGGCGGGCTTCAGGCTGGGAACCAGCGCTTCGCGCACGATTCGAGCTGTTTCGGGCGCCACGACGGGTTCCATCGAAAGCTATTACGGAACCGGCTGGGTGCCCGACCTCCAGATCTTCGGCGAGTGGCAGCCTTTCCATAGCGAGTGGCTCGGCAACATCGGCTTGATGGCCAGTGGTGGCTTCACCTACCAGTCGGGCACGGGCAATTTTGCCTTCAACCTGGTCAACCCGGTTACCTCGGTCAACTTCGGCACGGCCTCGCGGACCACGCTCAAGTTCCTGACCTTCCCGGTGGTGCTGGGGGTTAATTACCGCTTCAATCTGCTGCGCTTCCTGCGCCCTTACGTTCAGGCGGGCGGCACGGTCATCGGTTACCTGGAGAATCGCACGGACGGTCATACCGAGTACCGTGGCTTTTCGACCGGCACCATGGTGGGCGGTGGGATGAACCTGAAGCTGAATTCAATCTTCAGTTCCCTGGGCTGGGACCTCTACCATTCGTTCGGGGTTCACCAGTATTACCTGACCCTGGATTACACCCGTCTTTCGGCGCCCACCGGCGACCTGGATATCTCGTCGAACACGTTCGGTGTCGGCCTGACCTATGAATTCTGAGACCCGGTATGCCCTGCTGCTTTCGTATGAAGGCACCGCTTACTGCGGGTGGCAACGCCAGGAGGGCTCGGCCGCCGAAGGTGGGCCCAGCATCCAGGGCACGATCGAGGCGACCCTGAGGCGCATCACCTCCGAGGACACGGTTTCGCTGGTCGGCAGCGGAAGGACGGATTCCGGGGTGCATGCCGCAGGCCAGGTGGCCCACTTCGTCCTGAAGCGCAAGCACTGGGAATGCTGGGTGCTGCACAAAGGCCTCAACTCGCTTCTGCCCCGGGACATCCGGGTGCTGGGCGTCCAGGAGGTGCCCCGGGATTTCCATGCCCAGCGCAGCGCCGATCAGAAGCAGTACAGCTATTACTTCCAGCAGGGGCCGGCGGCCGTTCCGCACCTGCAGCCCTTCAGCTGGTGGATCCAGAAGAAGCTCGACCTCCCTGCCATGCAGGAGGCCCTGGACCACCTCAAGGGCGAGCATGATTTCAAGCCTTTCCAGGCCTCGGGGGCGCCCGAGCTGAGGAGCACGGTCCGCAAGATCCTGGAGGCCCGGATCAGCCTGGAGGCGGTTCCTTTCCCGGGGTGGACCCCCGTGGGGGGCTCCGAGCCGGTGCAGCTGGTCCGCATGAGGCTGGTCGGGACCGGCTTCCTGAAACAGATGGTCCGGGGAATCGCGGGGACCTTGCTTCAGGTGGGTGAAGGGCGGCGTCCCCCCGGGGATGTTCGGACCATCCTGGAGACCCGGGACCGCAGGCAGGTGGGACCGACCGCCCCGGGTCGGGCGCTTTGGCTGGAAAGGGTCTGGTATTCAGGCATTTCCTGGTGAAACGGGCTTGTCAGCGCGCGTAAAATTCGACTAGAACGCTTCCATCATGGAATACACCGTCAAAGTCGAGAGCACGTCCCCGATCCTGCGCAAGCTCACCGTCAAGGTGACTGCCGCCACGGTCCAGCAGCACTTCGAGCGTGGCATCGCTGAAGCGCAGAAGACCGCCAAGCTGAAGGGCTTCCGCCCCGGGATGGTTCCCCTTTCGGTGGTCAAGCAGTACTACTCCGAGGAAGTCCGCCACCAGGTCTTCCACAACCTGATCAACGACTCCTACCAGAAGGCGCTGCGCGAGCAGAAGATCCGCGCTGTCGGCAGCCCGCAGATCGAGACTCCGGAACACCAGACCGGCCAGGGCGCGCACGACCACAGCGTCGCGGAAGGCAAGGATCTGACTTACACGGCCACCGTGGAAGTGGTTCCCGAAATCGAGGTCAAGGGCTACACCGGTCTCGCGCTGACCAAGGGCAAGCTGAAGGTGGAAGACGCGGACATCGAAAAGGTGATCTCGGGTCTCCTGGATTCGCAGGCCAACCTGGTTCCCGCCACGCGTCCGGCCAAGAAGGGCGACTTCGCCGACATGGCCTTCTCGGGTGGCATCGTCACCGACCAGGGCGTGGAAGAAAAAGCCGGCATGAAGGGCTCGCGCGTCCTGGAAATCGGCTCCGACTCGCTGATCCCGGGCTTCGAGGACAACCTGATCGGCATGAACGCCGGCGAGACCCGCACCTTCCGCGTGCCGTTCCCGGCCGACTTCTACGAGAAGGAATTCGCGGGCAAGGAAGCCGAATTCACCGTCACCATCAATGAGGTGAAGGAAAAGCAGCTCCCCACCCTGGACGACGAATTCGCCAAGACCCTGGGTTACACGGACGTGGCCGACATGCGCGCCAAGGCCCAGGAGCACCTGGTCCGCGAGCGCGGCCAGGAAGTGGAGCGCAAGCTGAAGAGCGACCTGCTCCAGGCGCTCATCGAAAAGAACACCTTCGACGTGCCCAAGAGCCTGGTGCAGACCCAGACCCGTGCCCTGGCGCAGGACGTGGGCCAGAACCTCAAGCAGCAGGGCTTCACCGACCAGATGATCCAGGACGCGCTGGCCAGCGAGCTGGAGAACCTGAAGAAGCGCGCTGAGAACCAGGTCCGCGCCAGCCTCGTCCTGGAGTCGATCGCCAAGAAGGAAAAGATCGAGATCTCCCAGGCCGACATCCAGGCCGAGATGAAGAAGATGGCCGAGAACATGAAGGTCGAGGAAGAAAAGATCGTCGACTTCTACGCCAAGAACGCCAACCGGCTCGAGGATCTGGAATTCCGCATCCGCGAAGACCGCACGGTGGCTTTCCTGATCGAGAAATCCAAGATCAAGGAAGAGAAGTAGGCCTCAGGCGCTGTCGAGCCCTTCACTGGCCAGGAGGCTTCGGCAAGCCTTCCTGAGGTGGCAGAGCACGCAGTACAGCTTTTCCGCGTGGTCGGGTGCCTGGAAGTGGGCACCCGGCTTCCCGCAGTCCGAGCAGGGGCTGGAGTCCTCGCGGATGGCCGCGAGGATCACGGGGTTCAGCGCGTGGATGAACTCGATTCCCTGGCGGTGAAGCGTGATGCTTCCATCTTCCCAGGATTCGAGCAGGTCGTCGCGGCGGCAAATCCTCCCCACGGCCGTGAAGTACACGGATGAGGCCGGATCCTTGACCACGAGCCGGATCCAACGGCGGTGCTCGATGGGTTCATTCGTCCTGAGCAGGCAACCGCCCGCGGAAACATTTTCGAGGTAACCCTTCTTGGCGCCGTCGGCGCCGGTGAAGAAATCCCAGTCCACGACTTTGGAGAATGGATAGCGCACCTCCTTCCGACGCGTGACTTCCTGATTATCACCCCAGTTCGGCACACCCTGGATCGACGAGATCGACATGGCTGAGAGCCCCCCACGGAGCGGGCAGTCGAGCATCTTTCGTGCCAGCCCCGAAAGGCCGCCTGGAGCCTCCAGAGCGCGTTGCCGGCGTCCGGGAGCGCGAAACGCACGGTGCGTTCCGCGCGGGATCCGGGACTCAGGCCTCGCGTTCCACCTGGATGCGCGGTGAGGCAGGCTCGAGGCCGGCGGCCCGGAGCTCCTGGAGGCAGGCCTCCACCACCTGGTCGGCGATCACGAACTGGCTTCCGTAGTCGTCGATGAAGAAGACGAGCTTGTAGGGCACCCAGGATTCGTGGGTTTCGGTGATCAGGACCAGCGGCGCAGGCGAACTCCGAACGCGCTGGACCCGGCCGGCCGCCCGGAGCAGCGCCTTCCGGACGTCTTCCGATGGCGCCCGGTAGGGCAGCCGGAAGATCTGGCTCCTGACGATGGGGCGCTTCTGGAACGAGAAGTTCGAGATCTGCGACTGGGCCATGACCCGGTTGGGAATGGTGATCTGCTCGTCGGTCC
>CANFHS010000137.1 GCA_947446835.1 Bacteriovoracaceae bacterium | reverse complement strand
GGATCCACGGCGCGCTGCAGATCGATGCCGAAGAGAACATCACCCGCGGGGCGAACGAGACCTGGAAAAAGGCCTACGACGCGCAGCGCTCGCACCGCCTCAAGCAGATCGAGCGCATGACCGACTTCACCCAATCCAACGCCTGCCGCATGCTCCAGCTGGTGCGGCACTTCGGCGACCCGACCGATGCCGGCACCCCGTGCGGCCAGTGCGATCGCTGCGCGCCCGGCGACTCCGCCCGCACCCTGGACGAGCTGGAACGTGCCGTGGCCGCCCAGGTCCTGGCGTCGCTGGCGGGACGGGACGGGCAGGCGGTAGGCCGCCTCTTCGACGAGGCCACGGCCCTGGACCGGAAGCGCGTCTCGCGCTCGGGCTTTGAACGCGTGCTCTCGGCCTTGGCGCGCGCCAAGCTGGTGGAGCTCGGCCAGGAGCAGTTCGAGCGCGGAGGCCAGCTCATCTCCTACCGCAAGGTGCTCCTGACCCGGAACGGCAGCCACGTGGGAGCCGCCGGCCTGGCCAAGGTGCTGATCGAAGGCGCCCCGATGAGCGGCGCCAAGGCCGCCGTTTCCCGATCCAGCGGCGCCGCCAAGGCTCGGCTCAGGAAGGCCGCCCCGCAGCCCAGCCCGGACCCCGAACGCCCCTCCGAGCTGCCCAGGCTGTTCGAGGAGCTGCGGGCCTGGCGGCTCGAGGAAGCCCGAAAACAGGGTGTCCCTGCTTTCCGCGTGCTGAGCGACCGGACCCTCATGGCCATCTGCGAGGAGCAGCCCCGCACCGAGGACGACCTGATGGCATTGCCCGGAATCGGCCTGAAACGCGCCCAGAAATACGCCGAGGCGCTCCTGAGCCGGCTGCGCGGCTGAGTCACTCCTGACACACTTCCGGGACCCGTGGCCGACAGGTACCGTTTAAGGACAGGGGTAGAAATCCGTGCTGTGTTTCCCTTTGCGGACAGTTCGCGTCCTCTTGGCGATCCTGGCGTTGCCTTTCTTCGGCATGGCGGTGGGTGGCTGTCAGCCCGCGCTTCGCTCTCCGCCTGAGGCGCTGAGCGTGGCCCAGGGAGGCTCATCGGGCGGAACGCCAGCCAGCGACCCCCAGCCCGAGGTCATCCTCTTTTCCCCGGGCTCGGGAACCCAGCTCCCCGACCAGCCCACACTTGCCATCTCCGTGCTCTTCAACCAGGGCCTGCTGGAGTCGAGCGTGACAGACCCTTCCCACTGGAGCATCCAATGCGCCCCGGCCTCCAGCGACGGTCTCGTCCTTCCGTCGGGGATTTTTTCGGTCAGCACCCTCCTCTATGACGACGCCACACACACGGCCACCGTCAGCCTGAGCCGCACCCAACGGCCTGCCACGGGCGAAATCTGCACCCTGAGCGCCTTGGCCAGCATCACGAACCCCGCGGGCACAGCCCTTTTGCCCGCCTCGGCCAGCTACACGGTCCCCTGAGGCCCCCTGTTCTCAAGTTTTAGGCCTTTTGTGCCGATCCGACGGAAGATGAGTAAAATCCTTTCTCGGCAGATCTTCTGGATGGTGGCTCTTGCCCTGGCAGGGTCGGCCCCGGCCTACGCCCTGGATTACCAATCGATGGTGGCGGGCATGGTCCATGTCTACTCGGGCAAGGACAACCAGAGCCTGTCGGGCACCATGGGCTACTCGCTCCAGTTTTCGGCGGAAAAAGCCAAGCAGCACTTTCGGCCGGTCTACCAGGCCAATCTCAACATGGCCTCGGGCACGGTGAGCCTCTCGGGCGGCAACTCCAGCTTCACGCTTTACGGCGGCGAATTCATGGGTGGGTTGAACTTCTTTCTTCCCACCCCCGGCGCCATCACGCCTTACCTGGGCGCCTCCGGCTTGCTGGGCTGGTCGCTCATGAAGCTGGGCACGCCTCCCACGGGCGTCGACGAAAACACCCAGAGCCTGCTCTTCGGCTATGAAGTGCGCGCCGGCATGGAGATGCGCCTGTCCAGCCACGACGACGGCAAGGCCCTGCGGATCCAGAGCGCCTACTACAGCGCCTCGGGCACCTTGGCCGGCGTGAGCGGGCTGCAGCTCAACGGCTTTCGCGTGGGCATGGGCCTGAGCTTCTGAGCGTCCCTTCCTGGTCCGGATCGTGAAATCCTTGGATTCACAGGATTGTGAAGACGCTAACGCTACGCGTCGTAAAAACCGAAGAATCCTTTGAGGAACTCTCTCAATGGAAGACCTGCGCGGCCGCTACGAACACCCCCAGACCGGCTATGAGCTCATCGTCGATACCGATGCGGACGCCCTGTGCGTCTCGGTCGTGGCGCCCTTCCGCATCGTGCGGATGCCCGGAATCGGAGGACACCCTTCCGAGTTCGAGTTCCGCTCGGCCCATCAGAACCTGAGCCTGGAAGAGGCCGGCGAACTGCTGGCTCCGTTGGGGTTCCAGCGTGACCCTTCCAATGACCGGTGGACCGAGCGTGGACGGGAGTTCGTCTCGGCCTGGCAGCTGTCCCACCCGGACAGCGACAAGCTCGAGACCGTGCGCCGGTTTCTCGAGGCCTGCCAGACCCTGCGCAAGCAGGCCGCCTGATCAGCTGCTCCAGCGCTGGTGAAGCAGGTAGCCCACGCCCAGCAGGAGCAACCCGCTGCCATAAAGCACCCAGAACGGGGCCCTGAGCCTTTCGGCAAACAGGAACGGAACGAAGAACAGCAGCGAGAGCGGCACTGAAAAGAGGATACTGCGCGCAAAAGCGGCCGTCCGCGACACATCCTGATGCTCGACCTGGGCCAACGCCAGGGCAATCATGCTGGAGATCGGCAAGGCCAGGATGAAGCCCGCCAAGGCCGGCAACCTGCCGGCCAAAGTGGAAGTCAGGCTGATCACGGTGCCCGCGATGAAGACCTTGAGGATGCTCCAGAGCATGCCGCCAGCCTAACCCCGGTCCTGGGCATGCGGCATCCGAATTATTGCCACGGAAAATTCCCCGCGCGCTCATCGACACCGACCCGCCCGGGACTTCCGTCGCCGCATTTCCCGAGAAACCTTTTGCCAGCCAGCAAAGGGTGGCGTTACCTTCTCCGGGAGAGGAAATCCAATCACCTATGAGCCTGAGTCTGGGAATTCCGCGCGAAACCGCCGCGAGAGAAAACCGCGTCGCCCTGACGCCCGATCTCGCCAAGAAGCTGACCTCCAAGAAGTGGAAAATCCTCATCGAAGCCGGGGCCGGAACCCGCGCGGGCTACCGCGACTCGGACTATTCTGCAGCGGGCGCAACGATCACTGCCTCGCGCGAGGAAGTCTTCGGCGCGGATCTGGTCTGGAAAGTCCAGCGCCCGACCCAGGACGAGGTGAAGCTCCTCAAGGCCGGCGCGACGCTGGCTTGCCTGATGGACCCCTTCCGCGGCGACGACCTCTTTGATCAGCTCGCGGCCCGCAAGGTCAGCGCGCTCTGCATGGAGCTCATTCCGCGCACCTCGCGCGCCCAGAGCATGGACGCGCTCAGCTCCCAGGCCAACATCGCGGGCTACCGCGCGGTGCTCGAGGCCACGCGCTTCTATCCCCGCTTCTTCCCCATGCTCATGACCTCTGCCGGCAGCGCCAAGGCCGCCAAGGTCGTCGTGCTGGGCGCCGGCGTGGCCGGCCTGCAGGCCATCGCCACGGCCAAGCGGCTGGGCGCCACGGTCGAAGCCTACGACGTGCGCCCTGAGGTCAAGGAGCAGATCCTTTCGCTGGGCGCCAAGTTCATCGAGATCGACATCGGCGAGAGCGGCTCGGGCCAGGGCGGCTACGCCAAGGAGCTTTCGCCCGAAGCCAAGAAGAGGCTCGACCAGGGCCTGTCCGATCGCCTCAAGAAGGCCGACATCCTGGTCTCGACCGCGGCGATCCCCGGCCGCAAGGCTCCCATCCTCATCACCGAGGAGACCGTGCAGGGCATGCGTCCGGGCTCGGTCATCGTGGACATGGCGGCGGCCACCGGAGGCAACTGCCCGCTGACCCAGGCCGACGAAGTGGTTGAACGCCACGGCGTGACCCTGGTGGGCGTGACCAACTTCCCGGCCCTCGTGCCGGCGGATGCGTCCTCGTTCTACGGGCGCAACCTGCAGAACCTGCTGGCGCTGTTCTCGAAGGAAGAAAACGGCGCTCCCGTCCTCCACTGGAACATGGAAGACGACATCATCGCAGCGGCACTGGTCGCCCATCAGGGTGAAGTGCGCTGGAAGAAGAAAGGGTAATCGACCATGTCCGCAACGATGTTCGGTTTGACGGTATTCGTGCTGGCCTGCTTCGTGGGTTACCACGTCATCTGGGGCGTGACCCCGGCGCTTCACACGCCCCTCATGGCCGTGACCAACGCAATCAGCGCCATCGTCGTGGTGGGTGCCATCCTGGTGGCCGGCCATGGAATGAGCGCGGGCGGGGCCGAAGGCTCCGGCCATCTGGTCAATATCCTGGGCTTCGTGGCCGTTTTCCTGGCCTCCATCAACATCTTCGGAGGATTCGTGGTCACCCGCCGCATCCTCAGCATGTTCAAGACCAAAAAGTGAGGACCCGATGCTCGCGCTGAACCTGTCTCCCGACGTCTTTGCCCTGGTCTACCTCGTTGCCACGGTCTTCTTCATCCTGGGCCTGAAGGGCCTGAGCTCGCCGCGCACGGCACTCAAGGGCAACCGCAACGCCATGATCGGCATGCTGCTGGCCGTGCTGGCCACGCTCGTCCACCCCGACGTCCAGGACTACACCTGGATCCTGGCCGGCCTGGGCCTGGGCGCGGTGGTCGGCATCGCCGTCGCCCTCAGGATCCAGATGACGGCCATGCCCCAGCTGGTGGCGGCCCTCCACAGCTTCGTGGGCCTGGCCGCGGTATTCATCGCCGCCGGCACCTTCTATGGCCATTCGGCGAGCGGCCAGGAAATGGACACGGCCATCCTGATCGAGATCGCGGCCGGCAGCTTCATCGGCGCCATCACTTTCACGGGTTCGCTTGTGGCCTTCGGCAAGCTGCAGGAGCTGCTCAGCTCCAATCCCCTGGTCTTCAAGGGCCAGCACTGGCTGAACCTGTTGCTGGGCGTGGCCATGCTGGGCTTTGCCGCCCAGTTCGCCATCACCCTGGACCCCCTGCCCTTCTGGATCATGACGGGCATTGCCCTGCTCCTGGGCTTCCTGCTCGTGCTGCCCATCGGCGGCGCCGACATGCCGGTCGTGGTGTCCATGCTCAACTCGTATTCGGGCTGGGCGGCCGCGGCCACCGGCTTCACGCTCAACAACCACCTGCTGATCACCACGGGCGCGCTCGTGGGCAGCAGCGGCGCCATCCTGTCGTACATCATGTGCAAGGCCATGAACCGCTCCATCGTGAGCGTTATCCTCGGCGGCTTCGGCGGTGAGGCTTCGGCCCAGGCCGCGGCCGGCCCGGCCAAGGGCATCAAGTCGGCCTCGGTCGAGGACGCGGCCTTCATGCTGGAAAACTCGGGCAAGGTCATCATCGTGCCGGGCTACGGCATGGCGGTGGCCCAGGCCCAGCACGCCATGAAGGAGCTGGTCCACACGCTCGGCAAGAAGGGCGTCGAGGTCAAGTTCGCCATCCACCCGGTGGCGGGACGCATGCCGGGCCACATGAACGTGCTTCTGGCCGAAAGCGACATCCCCTACGACATCGTGTTCGAGATGGAAGACATCAACTCGGACTTCTCGGGCTGCGACGTGGCCCTCGTGGTGGGCGCCAACGACGTGGTCAACCCGGCAGCCAAGACCGACAAGTCGAGCCCGCTGTACGGCATGCCCATCCTGGATGCCTACAAGGCCAAGCAGGTTTTCGTGATCAAGCGCTCGATGAAGGCCGGTTACGCCGGCGTCGACAACGCGCTCTTCTACCACGACAACTGCTCGCTGGTTTTCGGCGACGCCAAGGCCGTCTGCGAAAACCTGGTCAAGACCTTCGAAGCCAGCTGACCGCGGGATTCGCGGTCAGTTGAGTGGAATCAGGATCTCGTTGCGGCGCAGGAACCAGAGCGTCCAGGGCGGATTGTAACCCGCCCAGATGGGCTCACCCGTCGCAACGAGGCCCTTGCCCTTCATCCACGACCGCAGCTTTTCCAGGTGCTCCCGGGTATTGGCTTCGCTGGAGCGCCCCGAAAAACGGATGGCAGCCACCTTCCGGGCCTTCTGCAGCCTGAGCACCACGCGCGAATCCTCGGGCTTGGGAAGGCCGTCCAGCGAATGCTCCGCGGGCATCACGAAGGTGATCTCGTGGCCGCCTTTTTCCGCCTGCACTCCCACGGGCGCCGTCATCGAGATCCGCTGGTTGCGGGAGTTCTTGCCGAAGATGAAGCCGGCGATCCGCCGGAACCCCTGGTTCGCGGCATCCTGCCAGTCGGCCTCATCCACGTGGGTGAAGGCCTGGACCTGGGGCTCGTACAGGCGGACCTCGTATTCTTCCTGGGACTCCAGCACCTGGTACTTGGGCTCTTCGATGGCCATGG
>CANFHS010000136.1 GCA_947446835.1 Bacteriovoracaceae bacterium | reverse complement strand
GGCCAACGCGGTCAGGAGCCAGGGATTCCGCAGGGCTTCGCCGCGGGACTTTTGGAGCAAGGCCAGGCTTTTCCAGGAAGCCAAGACCCAGAGAAGCACCGAGGCGAAGGCCGTCACCGCCAGCGGCGTGACCAGCAGCGGGTTTTCGTGCCCACTCAGCCAAGGCAGGTTGGACCGGACGAAGCGGAGCACGGAAGTGGCCGCCGCCGGCAAGGTGGCGGCCGTGGACAGAAGCTTCCAGAACAGGACCCCGGTGAGCTCGCCCTTGGAGTTGGGGTGGCCCATCGCGGCTTCCGGGTGGCTCAGGAAGGCCCAGGCGTAAGGAATCCAGGTGGCCCAGCCCAGCGCGCAGCCCAGGAGCCAAGCCTTGAACCGGCTTCCCCGGGTCCCCTCCAGCCGCGCCAGGGCCCAGGCCACTGCCCAGGTGGCTGCGGCCGAAGTCACACCGCCGGCCAGGTACATGTGCCCGGAGAGGGGGAACAGGAATCCGGCCAGGGTGAGGTGCCCAAGCTGCGATTTGCGTGGATCGGAGCCTGGGGCCTCCGTTCCCCGGATGAGGTGCGCCAGGCCCAGGTAGACCCAGGGCGCCACCAGCTCGGGCACCCAGACCTTGCGTGACTGCAGGACCAGCGAAAGATTCGTGGCCATGCCCGCCCACGCCAGCAGGAACGCCGGACGGTTGCGAAGCAGCCAGGCGCCCCAGGCGATCGAGAGGCCGTTGAACAGGGCGATGGCCCAGGCAATGCTCAGGGCGCTTTTGCCGCCCAGGGAAGTCCATTTCATCCAGGCCATGGCCAGGGAGGAGTGGGCGATGCCGGAATGGAAAGAGACGCTCGCCAGCGGGGAGGCCAGCCAGGAGCCCATGCGGGCCACATCCAGGACCGTGCCGGGCTGGTCCTCGTGCCACTCCATGTCCCGGAGCCAAAGCACGCGCAGGCCGATGGCGATCGCCGCGATCAGCAGGGCAAGCCAGGTGTTGCGCCTGGATCCGGGTCTTTCGAGTGCCATGAAATTCCAGAAGTAACTGCTGGCCCGGGGACTGTCCAGCGGGAGGTGAGGTGCTGGACGGCTGCAGGCTGGAATGCTAACCCAATGGGCAATCTCAAAGGAGCCTCTCGAATGGCAACTCACGCTGCGGATGTTGTGGTCCTGGGTGCCGGCCCTGCCGGCTATGTTTGCGCGATCCGTCTGGCCCAGCTGGGCAAGAAGGTCACCGTCATCGATCGCGGCATGATCGGCGGCGTCTGTCTGAACGTGGGCTGCATTCCTTCCAAGGCCCTCATTTACGCGGGCACCCAGTTCGAGAAGCTGACCCAGCACGGCTCCGACATGGGCTTCGAGCTCAAGGGCGAAGTGAAGGTCAATTTCCCCAGGATGATGGAATACAAGTCCGGCGTCGTGAAGAAGCTGACCGGCGGCGTGGGCCAGCTGCTCAAGGCCAATGGCTGCCAGCTGCTGATCGGCGAGGCCAAGTTCACCGGTCCCAAGTCGATCGAGCTCAAGACCGACAAGGGCACCGACACCGTCACTTTCAATCAGCTGGTGATCGCCACCGGATCGCGTCCGGCCAAGCTTCCGGGCTTTGAGGTCGACCAGAAGCGCATCATCGATTCGACCGGCGCGCTTTCGCTCGAAAAACTTCCCAAGTCGATGTTGTGCATCGGCGGTGGCTACATCGGCCTGGAGCTGGGCACCTTCTACTCCAAGATCGGCACGAAGGTGACCGTGGTCGAAGCTGGCCCGAACCTGCTGGGCGGCGTGGACCCGCAGCTCACCCAGGTGGTGCAGAAGCAGCTCCAGAAGCGCGGCGTGGAAGTGCTGACCTCCACCCTGTGCAAAGGCCAGAAGACCGGCAAGGATGGGGTGGAAGTGACTTTCCAGACCGCCGACGGCAAGACGCGCACCCAGTCTTTCGAGGTGGTGCTCGTGACCATTGGCCGCACTCCGAACTCCGACGGCCTGGGCCTGGAGAAGCTGGGTCTCAAGCCGGATGCCAAAGGCTTCCTCACCGTGGACGCCCAGCGCCGCACTTCGGTACCGCACGTGTACGCCATCGGCGACATCGCGGGCCAGCCGCTGCTGGCGCACAAGGGTTCCAAGGAAGGCGTGGTGGCTGCCGAAGCCATTGCCGGCAAGAAGACCGCCTATGACGTGCTGGCCATGCCGGCCGTCATCTTCACGGATCCCGAGATCGCCACGGTCGGCCTGACCGAGGCCGAGGCCAAGCAGAAGGGCCTCCAGATCCAGGTGGGCAACTTCCCGTTCGCCGCCAACGGCCGCGCCCTTTCTGTGGGCGAGCCCGATGGCATGGTCAAGATGATCGGCGATGCCAAGACGGGCCGCCTGCTGGGCGTCCACATCGTGGGCGCCGAGGCCTCGAACCTCATCGCCGAGGCCGCCCTGGCCATCGAGATGGGTGCTTCGGTCGAGGACCTGGCCCTGACGGTGCACGCGCACCCGACCCTTCCGGAAACGCTGATGGAAGCCGCCGAGGCCACCCTGGGCCACGCGATCCACATCTTCCAGAAGAAGTCGCCTTCGGCCGGCGCCCAGGCGCATCTTTGAGGTGAGTGCCGTGGCGGGGCTGCAGTTCCGATCCCTGCCCGGCCTGACCGGTTACGAGGAAGCGCGCCAGCTCCAGCAGGAGCTGCTCGAGCAGCGGGTGCGGGACGAGATTCCCGACACCGTGCTGCTGCTCGAGCACCGTTCGGTCATCACCCGCGGTCGGGGGCTGCAGTTCACGGGGCAGGCCCGGCCCCGCCATATGCCCCTGCCGGTCGGACTCCCCGCCGGGATGGAGTTCGCCGAAAGCGAGCGCGGGGGAGATCTGACCTGGCATGGGCCCGGACAGCTGGTCATCTACCCCGTCGTGAAGCTGGATGGATCGGCGCCGTGGGCGCCCCGCCACGACATCGCCGCGTTCCTGCGCGGCCTGGAGGCGTGGCTGGGGCGCTCCTTGGCGGAGCTTGGGCTTTTGACGGATCCACGGGAAAACGCCACAGGAGTCTGGGTTTACCCGCAAGGAGCGGCTCCCGCATCGGCGCGAAAGATCGCGTCGATCGGGATTGCCATCCGAAAATGGGTGACCTGGCACGGCGTGGCCATCAACCTGGTCAATGATCCGGGCCCGTTCAGGCTGATTTCGCCTTGCGGCTTCCAGCCCGAGGTGATGACCCGGCTCAAGGACCTGTTGCCGGCGCAGAAGGAGCTCCAGCAGGGCCCCGAAGGCGCGGATTGGCGCCCTTGGTTCGAGGCCAGGCTGAAGGCCGGCCTCAATACGCCATGATGGTCTGAAGCTGGATCACGTCCATGTTGGACGACGTGGAGCCGGAGTTCAGCACCGAGCCGGATTCGGTATCCAGGTCGCCGGTGAACTGGACGCGGATCGCGCAGGGGTTGGTGTTCACGTTGGCGTTCGTGCCGGTACCGACACCGCCCGCCGAACCCATGCCGCCCATCTGGCTGGCCTGCTGGATCTGCAGGATGCTCTGCCGGGCCATCGCCGTGGACTGGCTGCCCACGAGGTAGATCTTGCCCGAGTAGGTGATGGTGGCCTGGGTGCTCACGCCAGTCTGGCCGGTGTACGGGTAACCGGTCTGGTACCCCGTCTGGTAGCCGTACGGATTGTACCCGTAGGCTCCCATGCCGCCATAGCCGTAGCCGCCGTAACCGTAGCCGCCATAACCGTACTGGTTGGTCAGCATGCTGTTCTGGCCATTACACACGTTCAGTGTGCCGGTGGCCGAGTTGAGGCTGCGTCCGCATCCCACCACGGCCGCGAGTGCCATGACAGCTGTAAAAACCTTGAACAGTCCAAGTCTCTTCGTGCTCATTTAATGCTCCCTGAATGATGGATGCTGCTGTGTGTTCAAGCAGTATGCCAGCGCGGAGTCAAGCTCTCAGGGCGCGAACCAGAGCGCATCCAGCGAAAGGGCCCCGGGTCCGAGCAGGAGCATCGCCCCGAGCACGGCGGCCAGATTCAGGGCGTATTCCAGTCCCGGTGGATTGTTGGTGATCAGGTAGCCCGCGCCCTTGTGCCCCAGGAAGGCCGCAACGAGCAGGGTGACCGCACAGAGGGCCGCGGCCGGGCGGTAAAACAGCCCCAGGACGATCAGCGCGCCCCCGACCAGCTCGGCCAGCATGGCCAGCCTGGCCTGGATTGCCGGAAACGGCACTCCCAGGCTCTGGAGCCAGCCCACAAAGCCTTGCATGTTTCCGGACCCGACCAGCCCCAACTTGCCCAGCCCGTGCACCACCAGGCAGACCCCGATGAAAAGCCGGAGAACGAGGATGGCCCATTCGAGGGCCTGGGGAGACTGGGCGGTCAGGAGGGCGGTCATGGGGGATTCCTTTCAGGATGCTCCGGCCGAAGCCTTGAGGGATTGGAGGGCGGCTGCGAACTCGCCCAGCAGGGCGCGATGGCGGGCCCGGTCCAGCTTGCCGTAGGCCAGCTGCAGGACTTCGCGGAAGTACCAGAACAGCTCCAGAGGCTGGGTTCCGAACCGTTTCCAGACGGAAGGCCCCTGGTATTTCAATTCCTGCACGAGGTCGCGCACTTCCTGGAACTCCCGGCAAGTCACGATGAGCAGCTCGCGCTCGCCGAGGGAGCCCAGCCGGAGCAGGTAGTCCTGCCGCCCCTCCCGCCAGGCTTGCACCTGGGACGCGCGTGCGGCCGCGGGGGATCCCTCGGGCGACGCCCGGGGCCCCGGGTCGGTCGGCTCGGCGGTGGAGGCCAGGAGCCTGGCCGTCTCCGCGCCAAACGAGTCGGCCACAGCTTGCTCCGGAAGCTGTCCCGAGCGGCTCACCCCTTGGAGGAGCGCAGCCAGGGTCTGCTCGGGATCGCCCCCGGACTGCAGCACCAGCGACGCCACCGACAGGCAGCGGGCCAGGGATGGCTGCTCGCGGGCCGCGAACTGGAGGGCCAGAGCCAGGCGTGGGGGGTCCAATGACATCGGGTCTTGCATGGATGAATGCTGCCCGGATTGCAAAGAATTATTGCCTGAGTGCGTGATTGAAACCGGATCGAAAAGATTCTAGTGAAACGGGAATCCCATGACGTCGCGATTCTCCGGCAAGTCCATCGAGTTCATCCAGAAGGCCTCCCGCCAGAAGAAGGTCGAGTGGCTGGAACGCCACTCGGACGACTACGAGGCGCTGATCCGTGAGCCGCTGAACGAGCTGGCCCGCCATCTGAAGGCCAAGCTGGCCCGGGTCGCGACGGGTTACCATTTCCCCCAGCGTGGCCTGGGGCGGCTGAAGCGTTCCAGCGCAGGCGCCGCGAAGTACGGCACGCCGCTCAAGGACTACGTCTCCTTCAGCGCTTCGCGTCCGCCCAAGTCGCGCTTCGAGAAGAATCCCAATCTCTTCTTCCTGATCTATCCGGACGACCCGGATGGCGACCAGGTCCTGGTGGCGGGTGGCCTATATCTGCCGTCCTCGCGCCAGGTCCGTGCCATCCGCGAAGCCATTGCCGCCGACCCGAAGCCCTTGGAGCGGCTCTTCCGTTCTCCGGAATTCGCGGCGCGCTTCCCGGGAGGTTTTTCGGACGAACGCAGCTCGAGCCGTGTGCCGCGGGGCTTCGATCCGGACCATCCCAGGGTCGATTGGCTGAAGCTCCAGGCCTTCTTCGTGTGGCGTCCGTACACGCTGCGCGAGTTCACTTCCGCGAAGTTCCCTGACCTGGTGACCCAGGATTTCACCCAGATCCTGAGACTGAACGAGCTGCTGGACAGCGTGCTCCAGGGGCGTCCGCAGAAGGTGCCTCCCCGCACCGAACGGGACGCCCCGGGCCTGGTTTCGCGCCTCGAGGAAGTCGAGACCCGTCGTCGGGTCATGGACTTCTGATCGAGCTCCGCCCCCAGCTCACGGTCATCCTGGGCAGACGGCTCAGCAGCGCCAGCCAGAGCGTCAGCAGGTACGGAAGGCTCAGGATGGGCAGCTGCCGGGTGTCCAGGAGCTGCTGCAACGCCAGCGACACGAAGGCTGAAAGTGCGCTGAAAAGCAGGATCCTTCTTGCGGTGAAGTTCTCGGGGAACGAGGCCAGGGCCAGGGCCATGAGCCCCGCGCACGCGCTGAGGCGGCCTTCTTCCCAGAGGCTGCTTCCGCCCGAAAGCAGGAACCCCGCGGCGGTGGAAGTCAGCGTGCCCAGCACGAAGTAGGCGCCCCGTCGCGGACTGAACACCGAGACCAGCCCGATGAGGAGCAGGCCAAAGAGGGGATGCGGGATGAACAGCAGACGCCCGGCACCCTGCAGGACCGACGAGAGGGCCGGTGCCGCCGCTGAACCGCCGAGCCAGCCGGACACCAGTTCACCCGCCTGCAGCTCACCGTGAGGAGGCAGCGCGGTTCCGTGCGAGCACAAGGTGATGAGCCACACCGTCAGGATGTAGGGCAGGACGAACGGGCTCAGCCGCCAATGCTGGAACACCTCGAACGCGGCCTGGGTCAGGAGCGGGATGACCAGAGACCCGACCAGGAGGCAGAAGTAGATGAGGAGCGATGGGCAGAACAGGCTTGCCAAGGCCAGCACGAAGAACAG
>CANFHS010000135.1 GCA_947446835.1 Bacteriovoracaceae bacterium | reverse complement strand
GTCAGGCCCATCCCAACCGGATTTCCCATCGTTCACAGATCAGATCGGTCGGTTATTTGGGTTCCTTTAGAACTTTTTGGTCAGGTATTGCCATCCGGCAAACTCCCTGAACTCCTGGTGCAGGTCGCGAAACGTCCAGAAAACCCAAGAACCTAAAAGGCGCGTTCTATTTCAAGCGCTTCACGCAACGCGTCATTGTTGCGGATTCAAAACCTCACGCGCCCGATCCGCGGGAAATCAGATCCGCCGCCAGATACGGATCGAGCTTTCGAGCTAAAAGGTCGTCCAAAACCTCTTTCCCGGAGGTCGTCTCGAAGGCACCCCGAAGGCCGCGCTGGAGCCTTTCGATCAAGATATCGCCGATCTCGTTTTTCAGGAACTCCCGCTGCTTCACTTCCCGGCGACCCGAACGGGTCAGCCAGGCCTGATGGCTCTCGATCGCCGTCATGAGCTCGGGCACACCCACATCGCGGACGGCCTCGGTCTTGATGACCGGATTCAGCCAGGAATTTTCGTCGTGATCGCTCATCCCCACCATGGTCAACAGCTCGCGCACCAGCTTGTCCGCCTCGGGCCGGTCGCTCTTGTTGACCGCAAAGATATCGGCAATCTCCATCAACCCGGCCTTCATGACCTGGATGGAATCACCGCTTTCGGGCACCAGCACCACCAGCACCGTCTGGGCGAGCCTGAGGATATCCAGCTCGGTCTGACCCACGCCCACGGTTTCGACCAGGATGGCGTCAAAGCCCGCGGCATCCAGCACCATGACGACCTCTTTGGTCGCGTGGGAAAGTCCGCCGTGCTTGCCCCGGGTCCCGAGCGAGCGGATGAACACCCCCTCGTCCCCGTGATGGGATTGCATGCGGATCCGGTCGCCCAGGATGGCTCCGCCCGAAAAGGGGCTGGAAGGATCAATGCAAACGATGGCAACCCGCTTGCCCTGCTGGCGCAGGTGCGCCGCCAGGCGATTGACGAGCGTCGACTTGCCCGCCCCAGGAGGGCCGGTAATGCCCCAGACCTGGGCGCGACCCGTGTCGGGGTAAAGGAGCCCCAAGATGGCCGACAAATCCGGATCACGATTCTCGACCTTCGAAATGAGCCGGGCCAGAGCCAGACGGTGTCCGGCCCGCATGTCGGCCACCAGCTTCTGGACGTTCGGAGAAACCACGGATTGGGCCATCGGAGACTCCAGAGGTAGTCTGGAGGACCAAAAAGCGCAACCTCCGCCCGAGCCTCAGGCCGGGTCCAGGGCCGGTAACGTCTCTGGAACGTCCGTCGGGGACGGAGCGGGAGCCGGGGTCGAGGTCGGAGATGGGGAAGGAAGCGGCGTCGGAGCGGGCTCGGGCTCAGGGGACTTCAGGACTCCGTACTTCTCCAGGACCGACTGGGGTTCGGCTGCAGCGGGCTTGCGGACCTGCCCCCAGGGACTGAGTACCTGCGGCCCCAGGGCCGAAATGCCTTCAGGCGAAAGGTCCAGGCGCCGGTAGAAGACCACCTCAGAAAGCTTGCGGTAGCGTTGCACCGCCCAGCGCAGGTACCGCGTGTCGTGGATCTCGTCCTGGAAGGCGCGGGCCACGGGGGTCAGGAAAAGAAAGCGGTCCATCACCAGCCGCTGGCGCTCCTCCAGATCAGCCGTTTCCTTCAACTCCCCTTCGAGCAGGTACAGTTTGGAGTAGAAGCACCAGTGCAGCGCCACGGGATCGTGTCGCACCAGCTCGCGCGCTCCTTGGGTGAGCTCGTCGCGCGATGCGGTCTTTTCACGCAGCATCTTGAATCCGGAATCGCATCCGCCCTGGGTGGCCGGGTCGGGCGCGCCCTTCTCGGTGAAGATGGCCATCAGATCACCCAGATCCAGCCCCTGCGGATGCGGCACCCGGACCAGCGGCGGTGGCTCCAGGGGCAGCACAGCGACCGGCCTGGTCTCGACGGTCGAGCAGCCCAGGGCACCGGCGAGCACCGCGCTCGTCAGGCCATTTTCCAGCCAGCTCTTTGACGTCTTCCGGAGACCAAGCATCGGGACTCCACCCTTCCCGTCCCCTTCTTCGGCGCAATGGACCAAAAACTCAAAGACCGGGGGCGGAAAGAATTGCCGTGTTAAGGCGGCCGCGCCTTTGCCGAAAAGCCCAAGAGAGAGGAAGGAGCCTCACCCTTGTTCATGGTCCGCGGAGTCCTGCACAAACTGACCCTCCGGCTGATCGCGACGCTCGCGATGCTGGGCGTGTGCGTGCTGAGCCCGCTCCGCGCCGACGCTGCGCAGGCGACGCCCGCTCCCGGCACCCCGACTCCCTCCACCCAGAGCGCGGGCACTCCCGAAGCCGGCGGCTTCCGCAATTTCTACGAAGTCCTCGACGACCTGCTGGGCGACTTCGAATACGACCTGAAGAACGGGCAGGTGGCCGGCCTGAAGGACCTGGCCATCCGGAACATCGCCACGAGCGAGAACATCCCGGCCTCCTTCAAGCAGCACCTCGAGCTGGTGGTGACAGAGCGGGTGCTCAGGACCTCGACCGGTACCCGGATGATCCAGTGCCTACCCTGCCGCTCCAAGCGCACCACGATGAACGGGGACCAGGTCGTGATCACCTCGCCCGAGACCAATCCCGGCGAGCTTTCCCGCATCGCGAAGCTCTCGGGCATCCAGCACTTCATGGACCTGGCCTTCAGCTACCAGCCCACCGGCATGGTGCTCTCCATGACCAACACGGACCCGGAAAGTGGCGCCGTGATCTGGTCGCGCAGCTACAACTCCGAGACCTCGCGCGCCTCGGCCTTCCGGCGCGGAGTCGACTACACCCAGGCCGAGGACTCGCGCAAACAGAGCGAGTACCTTCCCACCCTGCAGTACCGGGTGGCGCTCTCCTACCTCTTCGAACCCAACTCCTCGCCCAACGGGGTGACCGGCTGCCTCGCAGCGGGCTTCCGGATGATGGAACGTTACGACAACCGTAAAAAAGAAGTGGGCTTCGAGGCCGACTACATCAAGGCCGCATCGTCCCTGGGCGGCACCATGTCCCAGGCCGAGGCCGCCACCAACATCTGGGGCGGCCTGAACCTGACCCTGCTCTTTGTCCACGCGTGGAACTTCATCGGGCCCGAGGAAAACTACAACCAGGCCCGCGGCAGCGTTTTCGCGGCCGTAGGCGGCACCTACGCCTCGGGCTACCTGGGCGGACTCATCCGCGGAGGCTACGAATGGCGCCTGGCCAAGCACTGGGCCGTTTCGGCCCAGCTGGGTTACCGGCCCACGGCGGCCCGCTTCGTGTCGGGAACCTCGGCGGGCCAGGTCAGCGGCCTTGAATACGGTGCCACCATCAGCGGGTTCTTCTGGTGAGGAAAATGAGGATGGCCTTCCAGCAGCTCAACAGGAAGCGGATCGTCCGGGCGGTGGCTTCGGCCATGGCCCTGGCGGCACTTCCCGGCTGCGCGAGCGTCAAATCCGTCCTGGCCGTGGATCCGACGCCCCCCAAGCAAGGACCCATCCTGAATCCTTTTGAAGGCCTCATGCCAGCTGCCGGCGAGGCCAAGGGCCCTTCCCAGAACATCGTCCTGAGGACGCGCAAAGGCGAGCGCTCCGTGGAAGTCGAGCTTCCGGCGAACCAGGGAGCCCTGACGGACTTCGCGATCCCCATGTCACCTGCATTCCGGGACGACACCGGCAGATCACCCGCCTCGCGCGCTTCCGACGGCGTCATCGATGAACGGTACCGGGAACGGGCACCCTCGCTCACCGACCGCGAGATCACGGGCACGCTCCCTCAGGCCAAGCCCGAGGACGAGGCCAAGCGCCGCGAAGTGGAAACGGGCCTGGGCCTGGCCGAATCCCCCGAGGGCGCCCCCGAGAGCGACCGCAGCTACCTGGCCTCGCTGGATCACGTCAAGCAGCTCTACCGCGCGGCGCGCTTCGAGGCCGGACTCATCGAATTGGACGACCTGGTGCGCGCGTATCCCACCGACGCCCACCTGCACGAGATGCGTGGCACGCTCCTGGATCGCCTGGGCCGGACCGATCTGGCCCTGAAGTCCTGGAACCAGGCGCTCCGGCTGAACCCCGGGAACGAGTCGCTGCGGCGGTTCGTGGAACGCAAACAACAGAAGAGGAGCATCGCCTCGCCATGAGCCGGCTCCTCCTCTCCCTCTCACTGGTCCTCGGAATCCTGGGATCCTTCACCACTCCCGTCCATGCGGCGCGCCCGCAATCGGCGGCGAACGCGGTGGAGAGCACCCAGCGCCAGTCCGAGACCCAGGTCCGTGCGCTCATCGAGCCGCTCCTGGAGAAGTATTGCCACGACGAGTGCAAGCTCATGTCGGTGACGGCGAGCGTGGACGTGGCAGTCCCCGACGAGGTTTCCCCGGGCTTTGACGACATGGATCCCCAGGCAGCCTCGCGCCTCGCCCCCTCGAGCGCACGGATCAAGGTCCTGATGGACGACAAGGTGGGACCCGTTTCGCGGCGCAAGCTGCTCGACCTGGTCCAGCAGTACCTGGACACCCTGGACTACCCGGTCAAGGTCGAGGTCCAGCTGGCCCACTTCCCGCAGCCCCAGGGCGCCTCCGGCAAGGTGGCGGAACTGCGCGAAGGCCTGAGCAAGAAATTCAAGGACCGCCTGGACGCGCTTTTCGCGCAGTTCTGCCCGGACCATTGCCTCTTTGCCGACTTCAACCTCCAGACCGAGACTGTCAACAGCGAGGAAGCCCAGTACGGCCAGCCCGGCGAATTCCTGGAGGACGGCGGCGTCGCCATCCGGGTCAAGGGAATCTCGGGCACGATCCTGGTCGACGACATCCTGACCCCCGAGGAGGCCGCCAACATCGGCGAGATGGCGCGGCTCCGGACCAACGACTTCCGCAACGTCACCCTCACCACCAAGGCGCTGAAGTTTCCGCGCCCCATCGCCGATTCGCCCGCGGACCGCACCCTGTCGTCGCGCGACCCCCGGTACGCCGGACCAGCGGGGCGCTCCCTGGCCTCGGAACAGAAGACCACTGAAAATTCCCAGTCATCGACGGACAGCCGTCTTGTCCAGAACCACCAAGACACCTCGCGCTCGGACTCGACCTCCCAGCAGCGCCTGAACAGCCAGAGCCAAAGCCAGACCAATGTCAGCGATCAACGCGAGGAGCGTTTCTCGCGGACCGAGAAGA
This sequence comes from Bacteriovoracaceae bacterium, assembly GCA_947446835.1. Taxonomy (GTDB): domain Bacteria; phylum Bdellovibrionota; class UBA1018; order UBA1018; family UBA1018; genus CANFHS01. The sequence goes on along the minus strand of CANFHS010000135.1, from coordinate 1,398 downwards.
TCGAACGCGTGGAGAGCGGCGACGCCGTCCAGCAGGAGCTTCGCGTCTTCCGGACCTACGCGCTGATCTTCGGCCTGGTCCTGCTGACCATCCTGGTCTTCGTGGCCTTCGCCGTCCTGAGCCCCAAGGGAGCCCAGATGAACCCGCTCGCCGGACTGTTCCGCGACCGCGACGAGGACGCTCCGGCGGACGAGCCCGCGTCGAGCAGCCGAGCCGCCTCCTGGAGCGGCGACCGGGTCAAGCTCGTGGCCATGCGTTACGAGATCGAACGACTGACCGAGGAGCTTTTCCGCATCTTTTCGGAGCAGCCCAAGGTGGCCAAGCAGGTCTTTACCCGCATCCTCACCGAGGAAGGCGTGGAGACCACTTCCAGCTACATCCAGATTTTCGGCGAATCGGTGGTCATGGACATGCTCCGGGACCCCACCCTCCAGGCCGACCTGAACGAGCTGATGGAATACCACGCCAAGAATCCCGTCGACCTGAAGGACGAGGAGAAGTACGAGCTGCTGCGCAGGCTCCATAACCGCGCCATCGCCGCCAAGATGGTCGTCCTGGGATCGCGGACCTCCGCGCAGTTCGACTTCCTGGCCGACATGGACGGCTCCCAGATCCTGGAACTGGTCCGAAACGAGTCCCTGACGGTCAAGGCCATCATCCTCACCCAGTGCGAGCAGCAGAAGCGCTCGTCGATCTACTCGCAGCTGGACGAGGAATCGCGGATGAAGATCATGGCCGAGCTGGGTCGGATCGATCACCTGCCGCGCGACTACATCGCCAACGTGGCTTCGGCCCTGCGGAGAAAGCGCCTGGATACGCCGCGCCTGAACACCGAGGCGCTGCCGGGCTCGGAAGTCCTGATCACGCTCCTGGAGCGCGCGCCGAGCGACATGCAGAGTGCCCTGATGAGGAACCTGGAACGGACCAACCCCGATAGCGCCCGCACGGTGAAATCGAAGCTGGTCAGCGTGAACACGCTCCGGTACCTGCAGGACAACCAGATCCTCGAGGTGGTCCTGAGCCTCAAGCACGACGAGCTCGTCCAGTTCCTGAAGGCCACCCCGGACGCCGTCCGCACCGCCGTCCTCAGCAAGGCCCCGAGCGATCTTTCGGGCGAACTCTCCGAGGAAATCGCCGCCACGAAGAGTGTCAGCCGCGAGACCTACCAGAACATCGAGCGCAAGGTGCTGAACCGGATGAAGATCATGGTAAACGAGGGCCTGATCAACCTGTCGGACACCAACGACCGCATCTTCTTCATGCCGGGCCGCGAAGGCACGGGAGACGCCACCCGCGTCCTCCCGAGGGGGGCATGACGTGACCCTGCGCGAGGCCCTCCGCCAGATCCGGCTCTTCGACAAGTTCTCGGACGACGAGCTTGAGGCCCTGCTCCAGCTG
>CANFHS010000134.1 GCA_947446835.1 Bacteriovoracaceae bacterium | reverse complement strand
GGGCTTCCTGTCCGAACTGTACGTTTCGGCGGACTGGGCCTACGTGGGCGGAGGGTTCGGAAAGCGCGGAGTTCACAGCACGATCGAGCCCGCGATCCACTCCATTCCGGTGTCATGCGGTCCGGCCAAGACCGCCCATTTTCCCGAAATCCTCGAGCTGGGCCAGTGCCGCCAGCTGAGTGTGCTCCAGGGTCTTCAGGACCTGGACCTCTGGCGAGGCACGCTGAGTGCGGCCGCCGCCCCGGAGTCGCTCCGGGACGGGTGGCGCCAGGGCAATCTGAGGCGTCTGGGCGCCACCCAGCGGGTGCTGGGTTGCCTGGAAACCTGGCTGCCGGGCAGCGGGGTTTCCGGGCGCTGAGGTTTGTACCCGTCCGGGGTGCATGCTAGAGTTTTGTCATGTCAAAAGTGGCGCAAGGCGAGTGGGTGACGCTTCGGTTGCGAATGGGTTCGCACGATGCTCATTACGCGGGGGAACTGGTGGATGGGGCTCGCATGCTCCAGCTTTTCGGTGACGTGGCCACCGAGCTGCTGATCCACCTGGACGGGGACGAGGGATTGTTCCGGGCCTACGAAAAGGTGGAGTTCCTGGCCCCGGTCGTCGCGGGAGACTACATCGAGGCTTCCGGCCGGATTGTCCACGTCGGCAAGACCTCACGGAAAATGGAATTCGTCGCCAGAAAGGTGATCCGCTCCTTGCCTCAGGACGAAGGCGGCTTCGCGCCGTCCTCCGCCGAAGTGCTCGCGCAGCCTGTGATTGTCTGCCAGGCCGTCGGCACCTGTGTCACGCCCCAGGCCCTGCAGCGCCTGGGTGCCTCAAGGACCTCCGGATGAAGCTGAGGGATCGGTACGACTGGGTCGTTCTGGGCGACGATCCGGGCGCCCTCCTTTCGGCCTGTCTCGTGGCCCGCCTGGGGCTTTCGGTGCTGGTCATCGATTGCGGCACCCGCGCACTGCCCCTGGTCTCGCGCTCGGGACAGGTCCTGGACCCGGAGTCCAACTGCCTGCTGGGGCTGAGCTCGGTGGACGGACGTGCAGGCCTCTGGCTGCGCTGCCTTGAGAAGCTGGGGCTGACGGCCGCCGAGTCGGCCTGGTTGGGAACGGCTGCCGCTGAGCCCGATTTTGCGCTGCCGGGGCATCGCCTGCGTTGGGTGACCGATGGGACAGGGCTGCGCCGGGAATGGGGTCGCGAGTTCACTTCGGGCCAAAGCAAGGCGGCCTCTTATCCCGAGCTGCTCAGGATCACGCGACCCTTGCTGCTGGATTTCTGGAACTCGGTGCCTGAACGGTTGACCTGGATGCCCAAGCCACGGGTGGAGAAGGGCCTCCAGCCGCGCGGCCCCGTCGACCTGCAGGGCGCGCTCAAGGAACTCAGGAAGGTCCGGGGCGCCGACGGAAAGGTCCTAAAGCCCTGGCTTTCTCGATCCCAGAACCCGGGCTCTGCCACGCGGTCCGAGCTGCGTTCGGCCCTGCTCATGGCCTTTGGCGGCGGCGTCAAGACGTCCTCCTCCGCTGAAGCCCTGTTGAACCTGGTTTCGCTTTCGGGAACCGCTGCCAACTTCCAGGGGGGCGCCAGCGCCTTCCGGGAATACCTGAAGACCCTGGCCAAGCGCTTTGGTGCTCATGTCCCTGAAAACACCCGGGCGCGGCGGATCTTCATCGAGAAGGGGAAGCTGGTGGGAATCCAGCTCCAGCAGCGCGGCAACGTGCTGGGCGTGGGCGGAGCGGCCGTGGGCTGTTCGCTGGATCACGCGCGCGATCAGACGTCGCTGAGCGGCCGGATGTGGCCGCGCCGGTTCCGCGAAACGCCTCGTCCCTCGGGCTGGCGCTTCACGCTGGCCTTGACGGTGCATGCGGACGCGATCCCGGTGGGCGTTTCGAGCCGCATCGTGTGGAGCGAGCAGGGGGCTCCGCCGCTGGAGATCGAGGTGGTGGATCCGGCCGAGCGCGGTGTCACCCTGAACTCGCAGAAGTTCATTTTCCTGCGGACCCTGCTACCGTTCGAGGATCGTTCGCTCGATCACCGCGAGCAGCGGCAGATCGCGGCCCGCATGTTCCGACAGCTGCTGGAAGTGATGCCGTTCCTCGAGTTCCACGTGATCCGCGCTTATCCGGATTTCCGTTCCGATTCGCTGGCCGACTTCGAGGCTGCGTACCCGTTCAAGAACCTGCGGAGCATCCCCCTGAACCTGCGGAGCGGGCTCGAGTCGGGGAATGGCACCGTCTCCGGTATTGATGGCCTGTTCGTGGTTTCGGCGGAATCGTTCCCGGATCTGGGCTCACTGGGGCCCGCGCTGGCGGCGCTCGAGGCGACGGCCTGGGTGGCCCACCGCGCGGGAATTCCAGGACCATTGGCGTGAAGCGGGAGATTCAGGGTGCGGATCGCTCTTTGTCATGATGCGCTGATTCCCCCGCCGGACTACGGCGGTACCGAGCGGGTCATTGTCTGGCTGGCGCGCGCGCTCGTGGAGCTGGGGCATCAGGTTACGCTGGTGGCCAGGCCCGGAAGCGCACTTCCAGGCACCCGCTTCGTGCCGCTTCGCCCGGGGGTTCCGTGGGACGAGCTGGTGCCAGCGGATGTGGAGCTGCTTCACCTGTGGGCACCGCCCAACCCGGCTCCGCGCAGGCCTTTTCTGGTGACCATTGGCGGAAACGGGCAGCCGGGGGAAGTTTTCGAGCGCAATACGGTGTTCGTTTCCCGGAAGCACGCCGAGAACCACGGCTCGGTGAACTTCGTGCACAACGGTCTGGACCCCAGTGAGCTGCCTTGCGACTCCGATCGAAAGGACCACTTTGTCTTCCTTGCAAAGGCCTCCTGGAGCGTGAAGAACCTCGATGGCGCCGTTGCCATTGCCCGCGCGGCCGGAGTTCGCCTGGAGGTGCTGGGCAGCCGGAGCCTTCCTGGCAAGCTGCACCGGTGGATTCCGCGGATCCGCGGCGTCCGCTACCACGGCATGGTGGGCGACGCTGAAAAACGGGAAGTCCTGCGTAATGCCCGGGGACTGCTTTTTCCGGTCAGGTGGCACGAGCCTTTCGGTATTGCCATCACCGAGGCGCTGGCCAGCGGGTGTCCGGTGTTCGGGACTCCCTATGGTTCCTTGCCCGAGATCATCACGCCGGAAGTGGGCGTGATGAGCCACGAGGCCGCGCTTCTGGTGAAAGGCGTTCGGCGCGCGCTGGAAGGGGCTTATCGCCCGGAAATCTGCCGTAGCCGCGTGTTCGAAGGCTTCACCGCCGATGCCATGGCCCGCAAGTACCTGCAGTACTACGCGCAGGTGTTGAACCAGGGTGGGCTCGAGGGTGGAAAGCCCAGGACCCGGGTCGGGTTCAAATCCCAGGAGCTCTTGCCTTGGGCCGCGCTCTGAGCCGGGAGTGGGGCAAACGCCTTGGGTTGGTGCTTTTCGCCGCGGCATCGGTGGGCCTGGTGCGGAACACGGCCTTCAATGGCCAGGATTTCGAGGTGTTCTGGCGTGCGGCAGCCCACGCTTGGGCAGGCCAACCGCCCTATTCCCTGGTCCGCGACGGCGGCATGGTCTTCAAGTACCCGCCTTGGACGCTTCCGTTTTTTTATCCTTGGGCCTGGCTTCCGCTCCAGACCGCCAAGTGGGTGTTTGGTGTGTTCGAGGTGGCCTCCTTGTTTTCGGTGCTGCTGTGGCTGAGGCGCCGCCTGGGCGCCTCGCAGCGCGTGGTGGCGCTGGCGGCCCTGGCGTTCTGGGGGCTCTGGATGGTGCACACGCTCGACGGGCAGGTGGTCTTGCCCATGCTGGCCTGCGCCCTCTGGCTCTGGAAGCCGGCCGTCATGGAGGAAAACCCCTGGAGAGCGGCGGGCCTTTGCCTGGGCCTCAGCACCAAGATCTTCAGCCTGTTGCCGCTTTTCCCCGATGTGTTTCGGTGGAAAGCGCTTCGATCCTGGGTCCTGGCCGCCCTCGCGGCCGCCGCATTGTCATGGCCGGTGATGCAGGCCCAACAGGTTTCGGGCCCGCTGGGGCTGCTGCAGGCCTGGAAGGAGGCCGCGGCATCGGGCGCCACGCACCTGGACTCGGGCCAGACCCGCGGTCGCGCCAATGCGGGTCTCGTGGGCTGGGTCCTGCGCGAAGCCGAAGTTCCGGCCCAGGCGACCGGGACCGAGGTGACCCTGGCCCTGGTATTGTCGTTGGGCCTGGGTGGGCTCTGGGCCTGGCGTTCGCGCCAGCTCGCGGAGGTCACGCGCTGGGTGGGTTGGCTGGCCCTGGTACCGGTGGTGCATCCCTTGCCTTGGTGGCACCTCTTCATTTTCGCGTTTCCGGCAGCGGTCCTGGCCATGGAGCGTTCGCGCCAGCGCGGAACTGCCTGGACCCTGGCCACCGCGTTTGCCTGGTTCCTGCTTTGTGCCGGCACCGAGAAGCTCCTCGGACCGGCTGGAATTTTTCTGGAGCTCCATGCCTCGAAGTCCTGGGGCGCACTGCTTTGCCTTGGCATCCTTGAAAGGGTTGAATCGTGATCGCACGTTATTCGCATCAGGAAATGAGCCGGATCTGGACCGATCAGAACCGTTACCTGCAGTGGCTCCGGGTCGAATTCGCCGTGTGCGAGGAGATGGCCCGGATGAAGAAGATCCCGCCCAAGGACTGGCGCGAGCTGTCCAAGCGGGTCAAGGCGCTGATGAAATCGGGCGGCGTCGATCCCCGGAAGGTCGAGGCCCACGAGGCCGTCACCCGCCACGATGTCATCGCCTTCACCACGGCCGTGGCCGAGCGCATCGGGCCCATCTCACGCTACATCCACTACGGGCTGACTTCGTCGGACGTGGTGGATACCGCGCTTTCGTTGCAGATGCAGGAGGCGGGGCAGGTGCTGCGGGAGGAGCTCGTGAAGCTGGACCGCACGCTGGATTCGCTGGCGCGCAAGTACCGCAAGCTGGCCACGATTGGCCGCTCCCACGGAATTTTTGCCGAGCCCACCTCTTTTGGCCTGAAGTTCCTGGCCTGGAAGTGCGAAGCCGGGCGCAATCTGGAACGACTGGATCGGGCACTGAAGGGCGTGGCCTTCGGCAAGATTTCGGGCGCCGTGGGCGTGAGCGCGCACTGGGGCCCCGAGATCGAGGAGAAGGTGCTGAAGCGCCTGGGACTGCGGCGCGAGGCGGTCAGCACCCAGGTCATTCCACGCGATCGGCACGCCGAGTTCGTGCAGGTCCTGGCCCTGGTCGGCTCGTCGGTGGAGCGCATCGCGGTGGAACTGCGCCACCTGCAACGGTCCGAGGTTTCGGAGGTGATGGAAGGCTTCAGCAAGGGGCAGAAGGGCTCAAGCGCCATGCCTCACAAGCGGAACCCCATCTCATCGGAAAACCTGACGGGTTGCGCGAGGGTGCTGCGTTCCTACGCCCAGGCCGCGCTTGAAAACGTGGCATTGTGGCACGAGCGCGACATCAGCCATTCGTCGGTGGAGCGGATCATCCTGCCCGATGCGTGCATCCTTCTTCACTATGTGCTGAGGCGCATGAACCGGGTGTTGGCCGAGCTGGTGGTGCGCAAGGAGCGCGTGGCCGAGAACCTGGAGGCCGCCGGTCCGATCGTGTTCTCGGGGCACGTGCTGCTGGCGCTGGTGGAGCGGGGAGTGACCCGCGAGGACGGCTACCGCTGGGTCCAGGAGTGCGCGCTGGCGCACCTGGAGGGCAAAGGCGAGTTCCTGGCGCTGATGGGCGCGCATCCCGAGATCGCCACCCGGATCCCGTCCAAGGAGCTTCGGGCGCTCGTGTCGCTCAAGCACCAGCTCAGGAATGTCGACGAGATCTACCGGCGGGCGGGTGGGAATGCCCGCGGGTGAGCGTCGCGGGCAGGCCACGGTCGAGTACATCCTGATCCTGGCGGCGGTCGTGGGCTTCACGGTCGCGCTCGTGCGCCTGCTCAGGCCTGTGATGCTGGGCCTGAATCGGGGAAGCGCCGCTGTCGTGGATCGTTACCTGGACAAGAGCAACCTGCACCAGCTGCCGATGCAGCGCTGACTTCAGGCCCGGTTTTTCTTGGGGAGCCAGGGCCGGACCCTGACAAAAACGGCGTAGCCTGCGCGTGCCAAAGGGTAAATGGCCGGGAAGCCCACCAGGTTTTTCAGGAAACGGTAGCGGGGAATGCGGCTCCAGATGTGCAGGAATGAGTCGACTCCGACGTGGAGTTCCCCCTCGGGACCGATGGCGTGCAGGTGCAGATTCACGGCTTCGGAAGTGAGACCGTACGCGGCCGCATCGAAGCCCGGGGCGCTGATGTCCACGATCTCGAATTCCTTCGGCGCGATTCGTTTGTAGTGGCTGACTTCGAAGTCGCAGACGATGCAGTTTCCATCGACGAGGATGCGCGAAGGGTTCATTTGTGAAGCATTTTAGCACGGAAGAAGGCTGAAAACCGGTCCTTCTTAACGCATTGCAACCAATTCTGGTGCGGCGAGTCGGTATTTTGGAATTCGCTCTAGGTTTCAAGGGTTGGCTCAAAAAGGCCGAATTGGACGCGCTCCGCAAGACGCGGCCCAAGAAAACCTTTGCAGGTTTCGCGAGCGGCTTTGTTATACGGGCAGATGTAGGGGAAATGTTCGTCCAGGGAGGACATCATGGGGAAGAAGCAAG
>CANFHS010000133.1 GCA_947446835.1 Bacteriovoracaceae bacterium | reverse complement strand
TCCACTGTCGGACTCGTCGAGAAAAGCCCATGAGCTCCGTGAACACCCTCATCAGCGGATCGTACCGAAAGCACTTCAAACAGATGCTGGAACTGAAGCAGTTCCTCAAACGCCAGCGAATCCACGTCCTCGCGCCTGTGAGCGAAGGCGTCATCAATCCCGGAGAGGAATTCATCCTCCTGGATGAGGACCCGATTCATGACCCACGCACCCTGCAGGACACCATCCTTGCAAAGATCCGTAGCTGCTCGTTCCTCGTACTCGCGAACGTGGACGGTTACATCGGAAGAGCGTCAGTATTTGAAATGGGCTACGCGGTCTCGCAAGGTATCCAGATCCTGACCCTGGAACCGGTCGCGGACCCGAATCTCGCCGGATACTGCCGCCCCCTCGCAGAAGTCTTTCCAGATTGGCGCAACCACCAGACCTGCGCGCTTCCGCTGGCGCGTGCAACAGTCTGAGTGAACTCAATCTGGATCCAGGAACGGACCGTGAGAAAACCTGCGTCAGCGGGGACCCCTCAACTCGTAGCTCCATCCCGCGCCACCGATACCCTTTTGCCGCTTCGCTCGTATCCCAAGAAAACCCCGGGAGGTGATGGGATGCGCGCAGTTTCGATTCGGCTCACGGCCCTGCTTCAACGTTCCGCGATCAGCCTGGCCATCACCTGCGCGTCGATGGCTTGCGTGAGCCAGGACCCGCCCTATTCCTTCCCGGCGTCCGCAGCCCTGACCCCAACCGGAGCTCCCCTTCCCCTGCCTCCCACGGTCGACGAAGGCGGGAGCGAGGCACGCCAGGTCTTCGACCTGACCAACACCTTCCGGGTCAGCAACGGACTTCCTCCGCTGAACTGGAGCGCCCCGCTGGCCGCTGCGGCCCAGGCCTATGCCGCGCGAATGGCCAACGAAGGGTTCTTCAGCCACACGGCACCCGACGGAAGCACGATGGACCAGAGAATCACCACGGCCGGCTACTCCTGGAGCAGCTGCGGCGAAAACATCGCTTACGGCTCCGCAACACCGGACGCCGTCATGCAGGCCTGGATGAACAGCTCAGGCCACAGGGCCAACCTTCTCGGTGCCAGCTACCAGGACCTCGGAGTAGGGCTAGCCCTCGGACCTGATGGCACGCCCTACTGGGTGCAGGATTTCGGCGCGCCCTGATTCCTGCCTCAGCCTGAGCCCGGCGCCGGATTGCCCGACGGGAGCATCTCTTCGGCCAGGAAGGCGGCAATCAGGAAGGCCACCACACTGGTCGAGCTCAGCTCCCCACCGAAATCGATGATCCGTTTCGCCTCTTCGGCAACCCGGTTCAGGGTATCGCGATGCTCGCCGAAGTTGACCCCGATGGCCGAAGCCACCTCGTCCAGCGAGGCGTCGGTGCCCTTCAGGCTTTGCAGGTACCGGGTCAGCTTCGGGTTCCCCGTCCGTACCGCGGTCACCAGCTTGCGTGAAAAGTCGACCATCAGGCCCAGGGCCTGCACATCGAGCGTGCTGTTGAACAGGCGGAACTCGACGGTCCCGTACTTCTTCAGGGCGTGGAGGTTCAACGACTGGTGGCGGACCGAGCGGGAGTTCCCGGTGGTGTAGGCATGGATCAGGGTATCCAGCGAACTGGTGTGCAGCATGAGGCTCGGCACCACCTTGGTGAAGTCCTCAGGCACCGGCCTTGAGAACAGGAACCGGTGCGGGTGCTTCCGGAAGGTCAAGCCCAGCTCCAATTCCACCATGGAAAAAACCTTGGCCAGGGCGCCCACTTCGAAGACCCGGGCATCGGGCATCCCGACATGCACATGCGTGCCGCCCGTCCGGGCGTCTTCCCGCATCCCGGCCTTCTGCATGCTCTGGATGACCTTGCCGAAGATTTCCAGGTCCCGGTCCGTCCTCAGGATGGGAGAAACGATCTCGGACCCTTCCCAGTCGTCTGAAATATCCAGCGATGCGTCCCCGATCAGCTTCCACTCGTAGTCTTCGCCGCCCAACTGGTACTTGATGCTGTAATTGTTCAACCCGCTCTGCCGGCGCACGGCTCGCACTCCCTGCACGGCAACCCCCTTTCCCACGGCCTCCTGGATGGCGCTCGTCAGGATGGGAAAGTAGTGATTCCGCGACTCCCCCTGGATCGCGTCCGAACGCCGAGGCAGGTAGGCTTCGACCTCGATCCCTACGCTGGGCTGATGGACCGTGGAAGGGCCCATGGCCTCGAGCGCGCCCAGATAGACCTCCAGCATCTTGTCCAGGCATTCGGGGGCGTCGTCCGCACGCCCCACCGGAGCGGCAAAAAGGAAGGCCAGGGTCAAAAGGCCAAGTGCTGTGAATCGCGGAAAAAACCCCATCCTCTTCCCTTCGGCGCCAGCCCTTCGAACTTGAGGCAACCCAAGGCTTTGGAACGGCTCAGCTTTTGGTCGCCTGTCCAGCGATTGGACAGATCTTTCATTCGAATAAAACAAAAAGCGCAATGTTTTCAGGCCTATGCAGCTTCGGGCGGCTGGCCCACGCGTTGCACAATAACCGTTCAAAATCGATCCCAGGAGATTTTCCATGCTGAAGCTCAAGACCCTTGCCGCCCTCGCCCTCGTCCTCCCGATGATCCCCGCCGTCGCCTCGGCCGACCTTTCGGTTCACCGGCGCATCGATTCGCGGACCGTGATCCTGGAGGGCTCGGACGTGGCCAGCCTCCAGCCGAACCAGAAAGTCCGCTTCGGCGCGGACGGCGCCAAAGGGCGTGTGCTGCGCATCGAAGGCGACCGGGCCTTCGTGCTGCTCTCTTCGACCGACTTCGTGGTCATCGGCGATCCGGCTCACCCCATCGGCAGCCAGCTGGCGGGCAAGACCGCGCCCTCCGACGCGGCCGCCGAAAAAGCCTCCCAATAACCGCAAGCCTTGAACAGGCCCGGCCGCTCACGCGTGCCCGGGCTTGTAGTTCTCCTTCAGAACCTCCGAGAGCACCCTCAGCGCATCCACTTCGGTGAAGATGCCGGTGATCTTGCCGTTGGGTTGCTGGACAATGGCACAGCCATACTTGTGCTCGGCCATCTCGGTGGAAACGTTCTGCAGCTCGGCCTCGGGCAGCACCGTGTACGGATCGGGCGTCATCACGTCCTCGCAGGTCAGGCTCTCCTGGCCTGAAAACGAGGCCGCCAGCTTGATGTCGCGGTCACTGAGGATACCCACCAGCTGGCCTCCCTCCTGGACGGGCAGGTGGCGGATACGATGCTCGCGCATCATCTCCAGCGCCTTGCGGATGGGCTGATCCTTGCCGATCGTGTGGGGCATCGGGGTCATGAACTTCTGGATCTTCGGGGTCGTTTTCATGGGGATTCACCTCTCTTGGATGACCCCAGTCGCAAGAACGATTCCATCGATCGACCCATGGCACAACTCCTGCTCAATCCCGCTCCAAGGATGGAGAAACCTTGAAAACAGACCAAAGTTGGGTCAAAACGCCCCAGAGTCGGGACATTTCGTCCCAATCGGAGTCGCCCGTGCTGTCCCCCTCGCCCAAAGGCCGCGTCCTCATCATCGACGACGACGGAGACATGCGGTCCCTGCTCAGGGACTTTTTTTCCAACCAGGGGTTCTCGGTCGAAGCCTTCGGCTCAGCCAGCGAAGCGCTGAAGCTGCTGGAACACTCGCCGGTGGATGTCGTCATCTCGGACATCCACATGCCCGAGATGGACGGCCTTGAGCTGACGGCCCAGATCCAGAGTCTCCACCCCGAAATTCCGGTCGTCCTGATCACCGCCTTCGGGTCGATCGAGACCGCCATCGAGGCCATGCGGAGAGGCGCGTTCCACTACATCGTCAAGCCATTCAAGCTGGCCGAAATCAGCGTCAACGTGGACCGGGCGCTCGAGCACCGCCGCCTCAAGCAGGACAACCAGCTGCTCCGCCAGGAAATCCGCACGGGCCAGCAGTTCGCGGGAATCCTGGGCAAGAGCTCCGCCATGCGCTCCATCTTCGACCTGATCCAGCGCGTGGCCCCGACCACCGCCAACGTGCTGATCCAGGGCGAGAGCGGTACCGGCAAGGAGCGGATCGCCCGCGCCATCCACGACAAGGGGCCGCGCCGTCACAAGCCCTTTGTCGCCATCAACTGCACCGCTATTCCCGAATCGCTGCTCGAGAGCGAGCTCTTTGGTCACGCCAAGGGCTCCTTCACCGGCGCCATCCAGCGCAAGCGCGGCCTGTTCGAGGAAGCCGAAGGCGGGACGCTTTTCCTGGACGAGATCGGCGACATGGAGCCGGCCCTGCAGTCGAAGCTGCTGCGGGTGATCCAGGAGCGGAAGATCCGGGCCGTGGGCGACACCACCGACCGCGACATCGACGTGCGCCTCATCGCCGCCACCCACAAGGACCTGAAGGAAGCCATCCGCAACGGCCGGTTCCGCGAGGACCTGTTCTACCGCCTGAGCGTGATTCCGCTGCGGGTACCGCCCCTGCGCGAGCGCTCCGAGGACATTCCGCTCCTGGCCGAGCACTTTCTCCGCAAGGTGACGGCCCAGAACGACTCGTCCGTGAAGGGGTTCAGCCCCAAGGCCCTGCAGAAGCTGATGCGCCTCAGATGGGAAGGCAACGTCCGCGAGCTGGAGAACGTGGTCGAGCGGGCCGTGGTGCTCTGCCGGGGCACGGTGATCGACGAGACCGACATCCCTTCGCCCGAGACCGAAACCCCCGAGCAGTTCCACACCAAGAGCACGCAGGACTGGCCCACGCTGGCCGCGCTCGAGGAACGTTACATCCAGCAGGTCCTCGAAAAAACCGGCGGCCGCAAGGAAAGGGCCGCGCAGATCCTGGGCATCAACCGCCGCACCCTGCTCCGCAAGGAACACGAGTACGGCTGGACTCAGGAAGCCGGCAAGTAGACGCGGAAGCGGGTCCCCTGCCCCCAACGGCTTTCGACCTGGATGTGTCCGCCCCAGCTGGACACGATCCGCTGGGAGATGGATAGGCCCAGGCCCGTCCCCTTGCCCACCTCCTTGGTGGTGAAGAACGGCTTGAACAGGTTCTTCATCGCCTCTTCGTCGATGCCCGTGCCCGTGTCGCTCACCGAAAGCTCCCAGCCGCGATCGCGTTCCCGCGCCTCGATCCGCACCGAGTGCGGCCCGGCACGGCCCCCCGCCTTGGCCGACTGGATGGCATGAAGCGCGTTGACCACCAGGTTCAGCAGGACCTGGCCCAGGCGATCGGCCTCGACCAGGGCGCGCGCGGATTCGGGAACCAGGAGCTCCAGCGCCACGCCTTCCTGCCGGAACGGATGAGTCATCAGGTTCACCACGTCCTGGCAAACCTTCTGGAGGCCTACCGGATGCGGCGTGCCCGCCCGTTCAGCGCGCGCCAGATGCAGCAGCGAGTAGATCAGCTTCGAGATGCGGTCAATCTGGGCCACGATCACACCCAGGTTGTCGCGGACGGTCTGGCTGATCTCGCTCCGCATGGCCAGGTACTCGGCCCGGCCCCGGATCACGCCCAGCGGATTTCCGATCTCGTGCGCCAGACCCGAGGCCAGGAAGCCGATCGAAGCCAGCCGGTCCTGCTGGATGACCTCTGCCTCCAGCTCCTTCTTGCGGGTCTGGTCGATGGCGATGCCCATGTAACCTGCCACCGTTCCGTCCCCATCCCTGCGATAAGGCGTGATGGTGAGCAGGACGGGAACTTCACGCCCATCCTTGGCCCGGTTCACCAGCTCGCCTTTCCAGAAACCCTTGGCAGGGTCCAGGATCTCTGCCCAAAGGGTCTGGTAAAAATCATCGCCCTGGTGCCGCGAGCGCAGCAGCCGTGGCGTCTGGCCGATGGCCTCGCTCCAGCTGTAACCGTAAATGCGCTGCCAGGCCGGATTCACGTACTGGAGCCGACCCGAAGCATCCGAGATCATGATGGCGTCACTGGAGTCTTCGACACATCGGAAGAAAACACCCTGTTTTTCCAGGTTCATGCTGGGTGACACCCTAACATGACTTTGATAAGTTTCCGGGCATGAAAGCCCTGACTGCCGTTTTCTGGACCGCCCTGGCCTCGACGGGAATCGCCCTCGTGATGGTGATCGTGACCGGCGTCACGAAGAAAAAGGCGGAACAAGGTCTGCCCGCATCGCAGATTGCATTGCCCGCGGTCGCACCCACTCCGGCACAATGAAGCGGGCCCCCTGGATCGCCCTCGCAGCGGTCCTGGTTTTCTGGATCCTGACCCGACCCGTGACCGTCCAGGACCTCGACTCGGGCGAATTGGTCACCGCCGCGTTCCGCTGGACCGTGGCACACCCTCCTGGGTTTCCGCTGCTGGTGTCGCTCCAGGCCGCATTCCTGCGCCTTTGGCCCTGGGGAAACGCCTTTTCCAAGGCCGCACTCTTGAACCTGGGTTTTGCCACCGCCGCGCTGGCCGCCCTGGCCACGCTCGGGCGCGCCCGGTCGGGAGCGGCGGCGGCCGTGCTCCTGGTGCTGGCGAGCGCCGCCCCTTTCTGGCGCAACGCCCTCATCCCCGACGCGTTCGCGCTGAACGCGGCGCTCGCAGCGTGCGTGCTGGCATGCGCGGCGCTGGCCGAAACCCGGCCCCGCGCCCGGAGCGCCGCGGTGCTGGCGTCTGCGCTGGGCCTGGCCAACCACCCC
>CANFHS010000132.1 GCA_947446835.1 Bacteriovoracaceae bacterium | reverse complement strand
CGAAGTGGTGCGGAAAAACACGGCGACCTCAGGGTAGGCGAGCAGGATCTTCTGGCGGAGCGATTCCATGTCAAACACCATGCCTCGCGACGAGAGCATGACCAGCACCGTGCGCACGCCCGGAACGCGGTTGTTCCGGACCTTGTCCTGGTCGGCCAGCAGCTTCAGGAACTGCTCGGACTCGGAGTCGAACGGGCGGACGGCGGGCGAAGCCCCCTGGGGCTTGGCGGATTCGTTATTCTTGCGCATGGGCCGGAAATTATCAGATTTCCGGGCCGGCTCCTAGTCTCGGGTTGGGTTTGCGCCGGGTCCCGGAAAAAACCTCATACTTGAGCAAACGACACTCGATTGCCCCGTTGAAGAGCACAAACTTCCGGGAAGGCTCCAGCCGCACGGCCTTGGCCAGCTCCGGTTCGGAGGTCAGGACGTAGCCTTCCCAGCCCGCCAGGCGCTGCTTGAGCACGTTGCCGATTTCGGCATAAAGGGGCTTCAGCTCCTCGACCTCCCCCAGGCGCTCGCCGTAAGGGGGGTTGACCACCAGGATCCCGGCCGGGCCCTGGTCCTCGGCCACGCGCGAATCCGGGCGCACGGTGTCCTTGAACTCGCGCCGCTCGATGTGGACGATGCCCCGGAGTCCCGCCTGCTCGACATGGGTCAAGGCCGCGCGCACGGCCCGCACGTCCTGATCGGTGCCGATGATCCGGGGCAGGCGCTTGGGGTCGCGGATGATCTGCGCTTCGGCTTCGGCCCTGAGCTCGCGCCAGACTTTTTCCTGGTGCCCGGCCCAGCGCTCGAATCCCCAGCGGGTCCGGAACATTCCCGGGGCAGTGCGAGTGGCGATCAGTCCGGCCTCGATGGCCAGGGTCCCCGACCCGCACATCGGGTCCAGGAAGGTTGCCCCGGCCTCGGCCCGCTCCGGCCATTTCGCCAGCAGCAGCACGGCCGCGGCCAGGTTTTCCTTGAGCGGCGCCGGCACCGACTCGTCCCGGTAGCCCCGCCGATGCAGGCTCTGGCCCGAAAGGTCGATCGAGACGGTGGCCCGGTCCTCATGGACGTAAACATTGATGCGGACATCCGGATCGCTGGTGTCGACGGACGGACGACTGCCCTGGATGCTCCGGAACTGGTCGACAATGGCGTCCTTGACCTTCAGGGCCCCGAACTGGGTGTGCGTCAGCGCCGAGTGGGTCGACGAAAAATCCACCGCCAGGGTGTGGCGGGTCGACAGGTGATCGGACCAGCGGATGGACTTGGCTCCACCATAAAGCTTCTCGGGAGTCGGAGCGGGAAACGTCTTGAGGGGCAGAAGCACCCGGCTCGCCACCCGCGAGTACAGACAAACCCGGTAGGCCAGGCTCAGGGGGCCGCGGAACGACACGCCCGCGCGGGTGGCCTTGGCGTCGGTCGCCCCCAGGGAGCGGACCTCCTGGAGCAGCAGCTCCTCCATCCCCTTGGCAGCGGTGGCAAAAAATTCCTGCGATGTTCCGGCCGACATGACCGGGTCTTACCCGGTTTCGCGGGAGCCGTCGATGGCGCAGGCCGCGGAATCACGCTAGGCTGGCGTGAATGCAAACCACCTGGATTGCGGCATTGGGAATGGTCGGGGTCCTTTCGCGCTGGGGCCTGGGCTGGCTCGCCCAACGGTTCCTCGCCTCTCCGTACCCGTGGGGCACCTTGGCCATCAACCTGGCCGGCGCTTTCCTGGCCGGCTGGATCGGCGGACGTCCCGGCCTTTCGGTCGAGCTCAGAACCGCCGTCCTGGTGGGCTTCCTGGGCGGTTTCACCACCTTTTCGGCCTATTGCCTGGAAGGGGCCCGCCTCTGGGCGGCGGGCCAACGGCTCCCGGTCTTCATTTACATGGCCGCAAGCCCGCTCCTCGGGCTACTGCTCGCCTTGGCCGGCCTCCGGCTGGGACGCGCTGGCTGAAGCCTCGGGAGGAAGGGCGTCCATCTCGAAGCGGATTTCGCGCACCTCCGAAATGAACGCGTAATGGGCACTCACGTTCTGGAGCTTGCCGCGGATCTTGAGCTGCGAGCCCGGCCGGATCACCACGCCCCGGTACTCCACCTCCTGGGGCGCGGCCACGCTGCCGAACGCGAAGGGATGATCCATCTCGATCTTCTGCTCCTGGCCATCCAGGACCACCGCCCAGTACCGCGCGGGCTTGGGGCAAACCTGCCCCGGCACGCAGATGGTCAATGGCACATAAGTGGAGCGCGACTCGAAACGAACCGTGCCCCCCACCACATCCACGCTCGTGCCCGTCTCATCGGCGCTGGCGTTCCCCGGGATCGCCAGCACCATCGCCACAAGAAAACCGAACGCTACCCCTGGTCTTTCCATTTCATTGTCTCCCCCTGGTGTTTTCCAGAACCGCGCGCCATCCAAGCAATGCGCGTGCCTGGAAAAAGGGGAAATTGGCCCCTTCAGGGCGCCGCCGGCGCCGGGACAAGGCGACCCGGCCATGCAAGCCGCACGGCTTCGTGCTTCCCGCACGTCTTGGGATCGAACAGGACGCGCCGTCTCAGGCCAGATCGGCCAGGATCTGGGCCACGTGCCCCTTCACCTTGACCTTGGGGTAGAGCTTCGCGATTTTTCCGTCCGGGCCGATCACGACGGTGGTGCGCTCGATGCCCATGAACTTGCGTCCATAAAGGCTCTTTTCCTTCCAGACTCCGTAGCGCTCGCAGAGCTTTCCATCCGCGTCGACCAGGAGCGGGAATGGCAGCTCATGCTTCTCCTTGAACTTGCGATGGCTTTCGGCCGAATCCCGGCTGACGCCCAGCACGACCACGCCCTTCCGCTTCAGCTTGGCGAACGAGTCGCGAAAATCACAGGCTTCCAGGGTGCACCCCGGCGTCGAGTCCTTGGGGTAGAAATAGAGGACCACCGTCTTGCCGGCCAGCTCCGAAAGGGAAACCTTCGAGCCGTCGTCGGTCACTGCGGTGAAAGCCGGAGCTTTCTTGCCTTCAGCCAGACCACTCACGACACGACCCCCATGAAGGCCTTGAGGTAACGGCCTTCTCCGAACTCGGCCAGCACCGGGTGATCGGGCGCCTGGCCGCCGCGCGCCACCCAGCGCACCTGGCGACGGTTCCGGTAAGCGGCTTTCGAGAGCTGCTGCAGCAGGCTTTCTTCTTCCAGGAGCGCCGAGCAGGAGCAGGACACCACCGCGCCCCGCTCCGCCACCAGCCGGAAGGCCTGCGTGTTGACCTGCAGGTAAGCGTGGGTGCCTGCGGGAATGGCCTTGCGGCCCTTGATCAAGGCCGGCGGATCCACGATGACCAGGTCAAACGAGCGGTCCGCAAGGCCCGTCAGGTCGGTGAGGATGTCCCCTTTCATCGCCGTGAAGCGCGCGCCCTGCGCCTCGACGTTCTTGCGCGCCAGCTCGAGCGCGGTTTCGGAGGCGTCCACGCCGGTCAACTCCACCTCGATGCCCTGGGCGCGGTAGGCGCGCGTCAGCTGCGCGCCCCACTGGCCCACGTAGCAGCACAGGTCGAGGATGCGGATCTTGCGCAGCTCGGGTTTCCAGAGGTTGGCCCAGAGCGCGACATTGGCGGTCTGATCCAGGAAAAAGCCTGTCTTCTGGCCGTTCACCAGGTCCACTTCGAAGATCGTGGGATCGGTGCCCCAGGCCGGCCTGACCCGGATCCGGCAGCGCGACAGGTCGATGCCCGGAACCTCGCGCAGCACGCGGGGCTCCTGCTCCTCCAGGCCTTCCAGCTTGCGGACACCGACATCGTTCCGCACCACGATCCCCGCGCGCTTGCCCGCGGTCAGGGTCTCCAGGGCCTCCACCAGCTGGGGGATCATCCGGTCCCCGCCGGCCGAGTGGGCCTGGATCACGAAGACCTGGCCAGGCTGCTGGGCCTCCAGGACGAAGCGGTCGATGATCAGGCCTGGAAGCCCATCGGCCTCGCCGAATACCAGGCGGTAGCTGTACTGGCTGTAGCCCAGGCTCTGGCGCAGCAGGGCCGCCGACTCCAGCTTGGACCGCAACGCTTCAAGGCTCCAGGGCTCGACCTCGTCGGGATTCCGCGAAAGCGCGCGAAAGGCGATCAACGACGAGGGGTTGCCGAAGCCACGCGCCAGGAACTTGCCCCCGGCATCCTGCAGCTCGACCGGCGCCCCCGCCTCGATTCCTTTGGGGCTCCCCTGGAGTTCGTTCGAGTAGACCCAGGGATGCCCTGCCCGGAAACGACGATCGAGGCCGGACTGCAGACGCCAAACAGCGGTTTTCAATGCCATGATAGGTTGAAGCGACTACCATAGGGACCCCATGACGCCCACCCTCAACTGGCGCGAGATTCATCACCTGGTCGAACAACTCCGCGGCGAACTCGAAGGCACGTTCGTGGACCGCTTCATCGTCCCGGAGCGTCCCCGCTTTGCCGCGGGTTACCTGAAAGGCGAATGGGCCATCCGCCTGACATCCCGGCGGTCCGAACACGCCCTGCTTTTCAGCATCCGTGCCCGGCACCCCTACCTGTTCGCCATCCCCGGTAAGGGCCCCCGTGCGGCCCCCGAAGGCACGCGCTCCCCGTTCGACCTGGCAGCCTCCAAGACCCTCAAGGGCGCGCGCCTGGAGAAGATCGAAGCGCTGCCCCGGGAACGCATCATCGTGCTGCGGTTTTCGGCCGAACGCCAGAAGCTTGGCCTGGTCCTGGTCCTGATCCCTGCGCTTCCCGAGGCCTTCCTGGTGCGGTTTCCCGAGTCGGCGGACGCCCCCTGGCCCATCCTGGCGCGCAGCCGCACCATCCGTGAGGGCGCGGCCCCCGGCTTCTATACGGCTCCTGCGGGCGACCGTGCCCCTCCCGAGGTGCCGCTCCGGCACGAGCTGGTCGATTCGACCGAAATCTTTGCCCGGACCGTCGAGCAGGAGCTGCTGACGGAAGCTTTCGACACCCGCCTTCGCGCCGCCCAAAAAGCCCTCCGCGATGCCCTCAAGCTGGCCCGCGAGCGGCAGCGGCAGTCGGAAACCGCGGCTCAGGAGGCTTCGCGCGAGGCCGACTGGCAACGCCAGGGCGATCTGCTCAAGGCCCAGCTGCATGCGCCGCCGCCGCTCGAGGCCCTGCCCGGGGCCAAGCCCTCCGAGCGATTCCGCAGGCTCGTGGACTGGGAGTCGGGGGCGGAAATCCGCGTGGCCTGCGACCCCAAGCTGGAGCCCAAGGCCCAGGTCGAGAAGTTCTACCAGCTGGCGCGCCGCCGGCAACGCCGGCTGGAGGAGGCCACCCTGCGCGCCCAGGGCTTCTCGGAGGCCGCCGCGCGACTGGAGCGCGCGCTGGAGGCACCCCCCGCGCTCCCCGACTGGGCCGCCCTCGAAAAGCTGGAACGCCTGGGCGGCACTCCGGTGCGCGCGGCGGGGCCCGCCGACGCCAAGCGCCCCAAGCACGCGGGCGCGTGGCTTGGAAAGACCTTCATCTCGCGCGACGGGTTTCCCATCCTCGTGGGCCGCTCCCGCGACGAGAACCTGGAGCTGACCTTCCGGCACGCGCGCGGCAACGATGTCTGGCTGCACGTGCGCGGCAAACCCGGGGCCCATGCGGTGATCCCCTTGCACTCGGGCAAGTCCGCGCCGCTCGAGACGCTCCTCGATGCCGCCAACCTCGTGGTCTACTACTCGGGGGGTGAGAGCTGGGGCAAGACCGAGGTCGACTACACCTTCAAGAAGTACGTCAAACGCATCAAGGACTCGACCGAAGCCAGCTACACGAACAACAAGACGCTGCTCATCGAACCCGATAGCGCGCGCCTGAAGCGCCTGCAACAGGGCCAGGACTAGGCCGCAGTTCCAGACCTCAGCGGACGAAGTGCTTCAGCACGTATTCGAGCGCCTCTTCCTTGGTGAGCAGCTTGCGCTCCAGGGCCAGGTCCTCGACCTCGCGCAGGATCTGCGCAAACCTTGGGCCGGGCAGAAGTCCCAGCTGGACCAGGTCCTCCCCCTTCAGGAGCTTGGTCCCGGCGCCCGAGGCCTTCGATGCCTCGACTTCCTTGAGCTTGGACGAACAGAACTCGTGGAACGCCAGGTTGCCGTCCGAGGCCAGGGCATCGGCCCGATGCAGCTCCAGGAGATCCGCGAACCCCGGCTGGCGGATGAATCGCTGGAGCGTCGCTTCGCGCATCTCGAAAACCTCGCGGAACTTGAGGTGCTCTCCCACCATCCAGGACACCTGCTCGAGCTCGCTGCGGGAAAGCCTGAGCCTCTCACCGATGCGGTGGGCCAGCTGCGCTCCCCAGGTCTCGTGCCCGTTGAAATTCTTGCCGCTGCTCCGGTCATGGGCCACGGCCTTGCCCACCCCGTGAAGCAAGGCGGCCCAGCCCAGCTCGACGGACCGTCCCGGCCCGTGGCGATCCAGCCTCTCGAGCACCCGGACCGTGTGCTGGAACACGCTGCCACCCTTGGGCTCGTTGGCCGGGGAATCCGTGATCTGGGCCAGGCGGTGCACTTCGGGCAGCACGTGCGCCATCAGTCCCAGGGCCTCGAGCCGCTGCACCGCCAGCGCTGAACGGGGCCCGGTCAGCATGAGCGTCAGCTCGTCGCGGATCCGTTCGGCCGAAACCTTGCTCACCAGCCGCGAGCGCTGCCGGATGGCTTCCTCGGTGGCAGGG
>CANFHS010000131.1 GCA_947446835.1 Bacteriovoracaceae bacterium | reverse complement strand
GTCCGGATGCGGCGATCCAGCTTGAAGTTGTCGACAAAGGCGAAGTCCAGCTCGCCGTCGAGCAGCAGCTCGCTGATGGACTGGGCCAGGCCCAGGGTGAACTTGAAGCGGATGCCCGGGTGCTTGTGCGAAAATTCCGAAATCCGGGGCAGCACCATGTTGTGTCCGAATTCGACGGGCATCCCGATCGAAACCGTGCCGGTCAGCTCCTTGTCGCCGCCTTTGAGCTGGTTCAGGGCCTGCTCGATCTCGCCCAGTCCGCGGGCGCAGGACCGCGCCAGCAGGTCGGCCTGGGCCGTGGGCAGCAGCCGTTGCTTGATGCGGTCAAAGAGGCGGACTCCCAGCATGTCCTCCAACGACTTGACGTGCTGGCTGACCCCGCTCTGGGTCATGTGGAGCTCTCCAGCAGCATGGGTCATGCTGCGAAGCCGGTAGACGCACTCGAAAATCCGGAAGTGATTCAGGTTGAGATGATCGATCAGCATCGTGCACAGGGTACCGTTTCCCTGGGGGGGCGCGCGATCCTTTTTTTGGTTAAAAAAAGCCCGACCGTCGCGACGCGCGCTGTTAAAATAGGGGCGATGTCGCGTTCACGCCTTCGGGTCAATATCCGGAACCTGTGCTGGGAAGCCGCTTTCGGAATGGCTTTCGAGACCTGGATCGGAGCCAACCTGCTCTCCGGGATGGCCGGCGAACTGGGCGCTCCGATGGTCTGGGTGTCCGTGCTGGCGAGCGCACCGTGGCTGGGGCAGTTCGGCCAGGCGCTCGGAGTGGGTCTTCGTGTTTCGGGCGAAGGCCTGAAGCGGGCCTGCCTTCTGCTGGCCACGTCGGCACGCCTTCTTTGGCTGGTGCCCCTGGGCTTTGTCCTGATCCGTGAGCTGCTGCCGTCCCGGTTTCCCGGACCCTTTCCGCTCAACGGGTTCTTCGCGCTCCTGGGCGTCACGGCCTGCACTTCGGCCGTCCTGCTGAACCTGGGCTCGGTGGCCTGGAACTCCTGGATGCGTGAGCTGATTCCGGGTTCGATCCGGGGGCGCTTCCTGGGCCTGAGGCAGCGCTCGGTCCAGGGCGCGGTGGTGCTGGCCCACGCGGTTGCCGCGAGCCTGGTGGGGTTTTCGGTGAGGGGACGTCCGGTGGGGTACGCCCTGCTGGGTCTCCTGGCGGTGCTCCACGGGCTCAACTCCTCGCGGCTGCTGGCGCGGGTTCCTGCCGCGCCCTCCGGACCTCGCCCCGTCGGGCACCCCATCCGCGCGGCCATCGGCGTGCTTCGCGAGCCGCAGTTCCGGGGGCTCCTGCTTTGCGGCGCGGCCTTCCAGTTTTCGATGACCTTGGCAGGACCGTATTTTGCGTACTACTTCACGCGCGGGCTCGGCATCCCCATGAGCACGGTTTCGCTCTGGACTGCGCTCACCGCCCTGGGGTTTCTGCTGGCGGCGCCGTTCTGGGGCCGGATGTTCGATCGGACGCGCCATCCGCGGCTCTGGATCTCGGTGTGCGCGGCCCTCGTCGGCATTTCGCCCCTCTGGTACCTGTCGCCGGATGCCCAGATCATCCGCCTGCTCGCGCCTGCCGAGTTCCTGACCAACGGTTTTGCGTGGGCTGGCTACCAGCTGTGCATGTCCGCTTTGCTGTTCCGGCTTTGTCCGCCCAGGCAGGCGCCCGTGGCTTTCGCCCTCTACGGGGCTTCGGTCGGAATTGCGGGAACCCTGGGCACCTGGATGGGTGGCTGGTTGGTGCCGGGGCTGGAGCCTTGGGGCGGCTTCCGGGCGCTGTTCGCCTTGGCTTCGCTGGCCCGTCTCGGGGTGGTTGCGGGCCTTTTTCTGAGGCTCCTGCCGGGGGGTCAGTCCCGCCGCTTGGGCTTGTCGACCAGGTCGGCCAGGATCGCGGCCACCGTGTCCACCGACGCGCGCCAGTCGTAGCGCCTGCGCAGCGTCTGCCTCGCCCGGTCCGAGACGCTCTCGCGCAGCCGCGCGTCCTGGAGCAGCCGCAGCCATGCGCCCACGAAGCCGTCTGGCCGGTCGGCCAGGAAGATCTCCTCGTTGGGGCTCAGGGACAGGCCCTGGGCCGAGCGGCCCGTGGCGATGACCGGGACGCCGCGCTCCAGCGCCTGCAGGATGGACAGACGGGCGTCGCGGCTGGACTGGCTCGGAAAGAGCGCGCCTTGGGCCCGCTCCAGCGCCGCGTGCCAGGCCTGCGGTGCCGGTGATCCGGCCCTCAAGCCCAGCGATTCGAGCTGTTGGGCGTGCTCGGCGCCAAAACCGTGGACTTCGACCTGCGGCAAGCCCTGGCCCAGTGCGGACCTGAGCCTCGGCAGGAGCTCTTCGCCCAGCCATCGGGCCGCGGCCAGATCTTCGTGGGAGCCGGTCTCGGAACGGAAGACCCACAGGGCCTCGGCCTCGGCGGAGCGCCCCGTGTCCTGGAGCTCGAGCCAGGCGGGCACCACGTGGATGGGAACCTCGGGAACTCTTCGGCCCAGGCGGGTGGCGTCGATCTCCGAGGAAGTCACGACGATCGAGGCGCAACCACAGAGGCGTTCTTCCGAGTAGGCCAGACGGGCCGCGCGGAGTGCCTGGGGCCAGCGCGACAGGGATGCCAGCAGGTCATCGAAAAGCGAGCGGCTTTCGGCCGCCACCAGATCGAGCACCGTATGCCAGCCCAGCGCGTTGGCCTCGGGCACGAATGCGGCCGCGCCTATCCCGAAGGCCCAGAGAACGCGCCCCGGTCGGAAGCCGTCGCGGAGCGCCTGCTGGACCGTGCTGGCTGGGCCCTGGGTCCAGCTCACGCATTCGACCGGGCCCAGGCTCTGCAGCAGGCGCACCAGGTGGCGTGCGCGCTCCTGCTCGCGAAGCGGCACGGGTGCTCGCAGGTCCTGCAGGAAAAGCACATGAGGGGATGAGCCCTGGGCCATCCCGGAAGTGTATCCTGGAAAACCGGTCAGAGCGAGAAGCCTGCGGCCTTGGAATCCTCGACAAACGTGCGGACCGTTTCGAGGCTGAGCTCCAGCGGGGTCTTCTTGCCGAAGGATTGGGCCTTCTTCAGCACGTCCAGCGGCGCCGTGATGATCTTGCAGCCGGCGTGGGCTGCCTGGATCACGTTGTAGGGCTCGCGGGTGGAGGCCCACAGCAACTCGATATTCGGATCGGTCTCGCGGCACATTTCGGCCGCGCCCGTCATGAGGGGCATCGGGTCGCGGCCGCTGTCAGCGATGCGGCCCGCGAAGATCGAAAGGATGGCCGGGGCGCCGCCCCGGAGGGCCTGGCAGACTTCCCAGCTTTGGCCCAGGGTGAAAACCGCGGTGACGTTCAACTTCACGCCCGCCTCGGAAAGCTTGCGGATGAGCGGCGCCGCCGATTCGCCTTTGGAGTTGGTGACGGGAATCTTCACGTAGACGTTGGATCCCCAGGTCGCGATTTCGCGTCCCTGTCTTTCCATCTCGCCGAACTCGTCGGCGAAGACTTCGAAGGAGACCGGTTTTCCGGCCAGCTGCGGCAGGATTTCGCGGCAAAATCCGCGGTAATCGGTGACGCCTGATTTCCGCATCAGCGACGGATTCGTGGTGAAGCCGTCGACTGCGGAATTCTTGGCCATTTCGAGCATCGAGCTGCGGTCCGCGCCATCCAGGAAGATCTTGATCGTTTGCATGCCGCGACTTTACCAACCCGATTAGAACTTGCGAATCAAAAGCGCGCATGAAACCAATCCTGACGGATGTGGGGAGGGAGAGGGCCTGAGTTGCGGCGCCGGGGGGCGTTGCTTCTGATCAGCAGCGCACTTGTCCTGGGGGCACTCGGTGTCGCCTGTGGCAGGGCGGAGTCCGTCGACTGCGGCCCCGAGGACCAGCGAGGCTCCTTTCTCCCGTCCCTTCCGGCGGGGACGGCGCGGCTCGCGATCGATCCCGCCTTTGATCCCATCAGCCGCGAGTCCATTCTCCAGGTCGTCGAGACCTGGAACCAGCTGGGCAGCACGATCGTGGGACGGTCCTTTTTTGCGGCCCAGGCCTCCGGCGGAATTCCCCGATCGATGCCGGTCGGCCCCCAGGACTGCGACGGGGTGGCAGGCTCCTCCGAGCAGTTTTCGGTCCAGCTGGACTCGAGCGACGCCTCGCAACCCGGTTCCCGGTGGGTTTCGCTGGGGCTCAATTCTTCCAACCCGGCCGTGACCATTCGGTGTTATGAAGGTTCCAATCTCCAGAAGCAGGTGGTTTTGATCAACGCCCGTTATGTCCTGCCGGCCCAGTTCCGGAGCGTGGTGCTCCACGAGCTGGGACATGCGGTGGGACTGGATCATAGCTGCCAGATGGGAGAAGGCTCGGGAGACTGGGTCGGCTGCCAGGGGCTCGGGAATGAGCATCCTTATGTTTCCGCGGTCATGTTTCCGTACCTGCGGATGGGGAACGGCTCAGGCCTGGGTGCGGTGGAGATCAAGGAGAACCTTCAGTTCAACGACCAGATCCGGGTCGGTTGCAGGTATCAGAACAGGTAAGTACGCGATGATTTGGGTGGCTCTTTCCGCTGGTTTCGTGGGTCTGGTGCATTCGCTTGCGCCGGGTCACTGGCTTCCCGTGGTCCTCATGGCCAAGGCGCGGCGTTGGGACCTGAGGCAGGCGGTGAGCGGGGCCCTGGTGGCGGCCGCCGGGCACATCGCCATCTCGGTGGTGCTGGCCGTGGGGGGCATCGAGATTGCCGCCCACCTGGTCGAGTCGGTGGAGGCCCGCGTGGAGCGGTACTCCGGGGCCGCCTTGCTGGTATTCGGTCTGGCTTATTCGCTTTGGGCTTTTTTCCGCCACAGCGGCTGCCACGGGCACACCCACCATGGTCCGGACCCTCGGCGCAGCCGCAGCCCCTACTTGTTCCTGCTGAGCCTGGGGTTTTCGCCCTGTATCGCGGCGTTGCCGCTTTTCGCCGCTGCCGCGCCCGGGGGAGCCTGGGCGGTTGCGGCCACCATGGCGGCGTTCGCGGGCGGGGTCCTGTTGGCCCTGGTCGGGTCCACCGTGCTGGTTTCCCTGGGGTTCATGCGCCTGGATCACCCGGTTTTCGAACATTACGGGGACGTCATCACCGGCCTGGGAGTGGCTGCTATCGGGGCCTTCCTGTTCCTGCATCCCGGGCACTGACCTCCAGGGTAATGGTCCGGAAGACTAATCTTGACTATTTTAATCAATTAGGATAACTCCCTCTCCGTGCTCGGAACTTTCACTGTGGAAATGATCGCGCTGGCCGCCTTCCTGGCAGGTGCTGTGCAAGCTCTCGCGCCGGACCATTGGGTTCCGGGAGCCCTTTGGGCCTGGAGAAGGGGCCTGGGCATGACCCTGACTCTCGCCATCGGCGCCGTCCTGCTGTTAGCCCATGTCGTGCTGGGCGCGGCCCTGTACTTTGCCCTGGAGCAGCCGCTCCGGCACTGGGTCAGTCCCGAGCGGTTCTTTGTCTTTGCGACCGGCTTTTCGCTCTTTTTCATGCTGGTCCGGATGGTGCGCTTTTCGGACCTCGAAAATGCCTTCGAAACCGGAGCTCAACGTTCGCGGGGTCTGGTCTCGGTCTTCCTGCTGCTGGGCCCGGCCGAAACCCTGATTCCGCTCCTGACCCGCAGCGGGCAGCTCGGTGCCGGATTCCTGGTGCCCGTGCTGGGCTTTGCCGCCGGCACCCTGGCGGTGGGACTGCTCACCACGGCGTTTGGCCGCATGCTTTGCAGCCGACCCAACTGGTTGACCTTGGGCCTGGATTGGTTTTATCGTCCCGTCGCGATGGCGCCCTTGGCAGCAGGTGCGGCTTTGGGTTTGCTTCTGGTTTTCGGTTCGCGCCTGGGTTGAGAGTTTTCGAATATGCCTCTTTACGAGTATCAGTGTTCCGCCTGCCAGAAAGTCCATGAAGTGATGCAGAAGTTCTCGGACGAACCGTTGACCCGGTGTCCGGAGTGCCAGGGACCGCTCAACAAGCTGATGAGCACGGGTTCCTTCGCCCTCAAGGGCACGGGCTGGTACACCACCGACTACAAGCGCGCTTCCGCGAAATCAGGCGGCGAGTCGGCGACCTGACTCCTGGCAGAGCCGGTAAAGCGTGTCGAAGTGGAAGATGCCCGTGGAGTGGGCATCCGAGAAGCTGATCTGCACCGCATAGCGGCCGACCACCTGGGCACCGATGACCCGGATCGCCGCGGGGACCTGGCCGCGGGTGATGATGCGTTGGCCGGTGTGCTCGTCCACGCAGCTCGCGCACGGGCACTGGAAGCGGAGTTCCGGGTAGGCCAGCGCGTAGCTCTCGCCGGTGTTCCAGGCCAGGAGCATTTCGGTGGCGTTCAGGGGTTCGAGCCGGGACGGCGCGGGGGACGGGCGGAAAGCTTCCTTCATGGGGAGCGATCCTAGCGACAAGGGCCCCCTGCCGCAAGCCCTGTCCAGAGCCTGGACCGGGCCCGGAAAGGTCCTTGGTCCGTGGACCTGCCTGGGTTACAGCAGGGTCATGGTGTCGAAACGTCCAAAGCTCAGGGGAGCAGTCATCGGGTTCGGTTTCATCTCGGGCAAGGGTCACATCCCGGCCTACCTGGAGCGTGCGCGCAACCAGGGAGACGTGGAAATCGTGGCCGTCGCGGACGTCTGCGAGGCCCGGCGCAACCAGGCCCAGGAGCTTCTGCCCAAGGCGCGGGTCTACGCGGACTACCAGGCGCTGCT
>CANFHS010000130.1 GCA_947446835.1 Bacteriovoracaceae bacterium | reverse complement strand
CCTGTTCTTCACCTCCTACTCCACCTTCCTGGCCAGGAACGGGATCTACCTGGAGGACCTGTACGTGACCCCCGCGTTGCGCGGAAATGGCATCGGGACGGGGCTCCTTCGCGAGCTGGCCCGCATCGCGGTTGAACGCCGCTGCGGGCGACTTGAATGGTCGGTGCTGGATTGGAATGAAAAGGCCATCTCGCTTTACCGGAAGCTCGGGGCGCAGCCCATGTCCGAATGGACGGTGCAGCGCTTGACTGGCCAGGCCTTGACGGCGCTTGCGGCCTCGGCCGGAGACCAAGCCCGATGAGCACGACTCGCCGTCCTTACAAGGCCCAATGGGCCGTGGTGACCGGTGCCTCGAGCGGCATCGGCCAGAAGCTGGCCGAGGAGCTGGCCCGGGGTGGCGCGTCCCTGCTGATCGTGGCCCGGCGCCGGGATCGTCTGGAGAAGCTGGTGCAGCCCCTGCGGGACCTGGGTGCGCCGGAAGTGCAGTTTTTTGAAGCAGACCTGTCGCAGAGCCAAGGCGTCCACGGCTTGATCGGGCAGCTCGAAAAAAATCCGCAGGGCTGGGACATCCTGGTCAATAATGCGGGCCTCGGAGTTTCGGGAGCCTATGCGGAAGCCGATTGGGCCAGGCTCGAAACCCTGCTCGCCGTGAATGTGCGCGCGTTGAGCGAGCTTTCGCACTGGGCTGCGCGCCACATGAAGGCTCGGGGCCGGGGCGGCATCCTGAACGTGGCTTCGTCGGCCGCGTTCCAGCCCATTCCCGGATTTGCCTTCTATGCGGCCTCCAAGTCGTTCGTGTCGTCGCTTTCGGCGGCGCTGCACCGGGAGCTCAGGCCCTTTGGCGTGCATGTCTCCTGCCTGCATCCGGGAAAGACGGAGACCGAGTTTTTCGAGGCGGCCGGGATGCTGGGCCAGGATCTGGCGTTCTTCCGGATGCCGGGAATGAAAGCCCAGGACGTGGCGCGGATCGGACTTTCGGGACTGGCGCGAAATCGGCCCCGGGTGGTGGCCGGAGGAATGAACCGTTTCGTGGCGCTCCTGGCGCGCTGGCTTCCGCTGGGGGTTTCGCTGCGCGTGGGCGAACTGCTTTTCAGGAATTCCGCCCCTTGATCCTGGGCCAGGTCCGCCTGTAAAAAGTCGGGGTCAGATTGACACTCGAGGCTGGCCCAGAGGGCCAGCGGGAATGGGCAGTGTGGCTCAGAAGGGCTGAAAAACGGGTGTTTTTCGTCTAGGCCGGAAGCGGCATTGCAGTTGCACAACGGGCTTTTCAGTTCAGGGTCAGTTCAGGGGTATTGCAGTTCAGGGGCATTGTCGGATGGGGAAAGGGGAACCATGAGAAATTGGCTTTTGGCGCTGGGGGTAGTGCTGGTGACGTCGGGTTGCGGGAGTCACCGTTCCGGTGGAGGAGATCCCTACATCCACGCCTGGTACAACGTGTATGGAACCTACTGCGGCACGGGCCACCCCATGCCGGGCTGCAACTTCTACGCGGACGGCTCCAAGATCCTGGACCGCGAGGATCCTTACGCCCGCTATCAGACGGTCCAGTTCGCGCTCTGGACCTACACTGACAGCTTCGGCTACCCGCGCAGTTACCGGGGGTTTGCCTGGCTTTCGCCCGACGGCATCCTGTACGACGACTATGGCTATGCCTTGAATGAAGGCGATGACGCTGCAGGACGCGACCTGATGAGCGACGTGGGCGCGCAGGAATCGCGCATGGTCAGTATCGCGGCGCGTGGCCTGCGGGATCGCTATGCGCTTTCCGAGGACTCCAGCCTCCGCATCGCGCAGACCCTCCAGGATTGGGCGCTTCTGGGCAAGAAGCAGGGCCGGACCCAGGAGGACCTGGAAGCCACCTCGCGCAAGCTCTTTGGACAGAGCCTGGACAAGATCCGGCCTGCCCTCGAGGAAGCCGCCCAGGGAGATCGCAAGAAGCTGGAGGCCATGAACCAGGAAGTGGCCACTTACTGGGGCACCCAGCCGGAGACCTCCAAGGCCATCCTGACCCGCTGGTACCAGTCGGAAATCACGGCCGCCCAAGGCAATTGAAGAAAGTTCAGCTAGGATGGGAGGCGTGAGCGTGACGCCTTCCATCCTGGATCTTCTCGGGGCCGGAACCTTCGGGCTGGCCATTCTTCATACTTTCGCGGTGAAGCACTTCCAGCACCTGGCCCGCCGTTTTCCCGAAGGATCCTTGGGTGAGAACGTGTTCCACCTGCTGGGAGAAGTGGAGCTCGTGTTCGGCCTCTGGGCTGGGATTTACCTGCTGGGCGTGAGCCTGTTGGCAGGCCAGGAGCGGGCCCTGGCGCATCTGGAGAGCTGCAACTTCACGGAGCCCGCCTTCGTGTTCGCGATCCTGGCCGTGTGCTCCACGCGTCCCATCCTGGAGCTGGCCTCGGGGCTCATCGGAGGTTTCGCGCGGCTCATTCCCCTGGAGCGCCCGGTGGCGTTCTATGGAGCGGCCCTGGTCCTGGGACCCCTTCTGGGAAGCCTCATCACCGAGCCTGCCGCCATG
The DNA here is from genome assembly GCA_947446835.1 of Bacteriovoracaceae bacterium. Taxonomy (GTDB): domain Bacteria; phylum Bdellovibrionota; class UBA1018; order UBA1018; family UBA1018; genus CANFHS01. The sequence continues at coordinate 4,196 of CANFHS010000130.1, read as the reverse complement.
ACGGTCACGGCGCTGCTGCTGCTGGAGCGCTTTTACCAGCGCGGGATTTCGGAGAAGCTCAAGTACGCCACGCTGGGACTCCTCTTTGTGAACGTTTCGCTCGGAGGAACGCTGACGCCCTATGCGGCGCCCCCGATCCTGATGGTGGCCGGAAAATGGAACTGGGACCTGTCGCAGGTGTTCTTCCGGTTCGGGTGGAAGGGTGCCTTGGCCATCGCGGCTTCGACCCTCGGGGTGACGCTCTATTTCCGCAAGGAGCTTTCGGGGATCGATACCCGGCCCAGTCACCGTTCTCCCACGCCCATGCGCATTCCGGTCTGGGTCAGCCTGGTGCATCTGCTCTTCCTGGCCGGCATCGTGGTGGGGGCGCACCATGCGGCGGTATTCCTGGGTCTGTTCTTCCTCTTTTTGGGCCTTTATCGCGCAACGCGGGAGTTCCAGAACCGGATCCAGATCCGCGAGGGTCTGATGGTGGGATTTTTCCTGGCAGGGCTTGTGGTGCTGGGCGGCCCCCAGCGCTGGTGGCTTGAGCCCCTCTTGCGGGGACTTTCCACTCTGCCTCTTTATCTGGGGGCAATCGGTCTGACCGCATTCACCGACAACGCCGCGTTGACGTACCTGGGGGCCCAGGTGCCTGACCTGTCGGATGCCTCCCGCATCGCGCTCGTTGCGGGTGCCGTGGCGGGAGGGGGGCTCACGGTCATTGCCAATGCCCCAAACCCCGCGGGCTATGGCATCTTGAACGGAGCCTTTGGCGAGGATGGCATCAGCCCTGGGGGGCTCTTTCGTGCGGCCCTCCTGCCAACGGCCATCGCAGCCGTCTGCTTCTGGTTCCTGGGTTGAGGAGACCCGTCCCATGACCCCACACGCGCCCCTTCGGCTCATCCATCCCATCGCGGCCCCTGTGCCCGCAGCCCAGGTGAGCTGCGGCTTTTCGCTCCGGGGCTCGCTCCTCAAGGCGGAGTTCCAGGTCCGGGGAGTTGAGCCCCTGTCGCTCCTGGAGGGCCTTCAGGGCCCGGGTCCCCACTGGGGGGTCTGGGAAGGGGATGTGGTCGAGGTCTTTTTGCGCGTGGGTGGGAGCGAGTACTTCGAGTTCGTGCTGAGCCCGCTGGATCAGCCGTTTGAGCTCCAGATTTTTGAGCCCAGAAAGCGGGTGAACCGGGAGTTTCGTTCCGGATTCCGCCATGGAGCCCGCTGCGAGAATGCCCAGCCGAACGGCGCCCAAGACTGGTCCGCCTGGATGGAAGTGGATCTGGACCGCCTGGGCTGGGCCGGGGGCCGGGATGACCTGACCGGCAACGCCTTTGCCATTCTGGGCAGGCCGGATGCCAGGCGCTACTTCAGCCTGTTTCTGCCCCCCCAGACGGTGCCCGACTACCACCTGCCCGAGTATTTTGCGAAGCTGCCCGGCCTCTGATAACTGGAAGGCCATGAAACTTCTTCCATTCGCCTTGCCGGTTCTTCTGGTGACGAATGCCGGGGCGGCTCCGGTGCAGGTGGAGCTACCTGCGTGGGCCAGCCAGATCCGCATCACCGATCTGGCCAAGGAGTGGCTTCCCGTCGTGGACTCCGAATGCGAGGGGTTGGCTTTGCGGCGGGGGGTCGAGGGCCCGGACAGCAACTGCACGAGCTGGCATGAGTCAGGCAAGCTCGTGGTGAGCCTGGGCTACACCGATCCGTTTCGGAACGAAGTCGATTTCCTCCGCGAACGGATCACGGCCACTTACGAAGACCTGGGTATTGTTCCCGGCCAGAAACTGGGAAAGGTCCTGAAGACGCTTCGGTTCCAGGTGGAGCCCGCGACGGTGGCCTGCACCTGCAGCGGAGAATGGCACCGCGAGGTTGATCCGGGCGGCGTGGAGATCAGTCCGGCCCTTCCCGATCGCGAAGTCCAGGTTCCTGTTCAGCGGGTCACGATCTCCAGGTAGGCCCGGGAACCGGGTCGAGCTCAGTGGGTGGGTGAGCTTGCGCCCTCGGCCGCAGGTGCCGAGGCTCCGGCCTTCGGGGCCAGCTTCGGGAAGGCCCGGAGCAGCACCTGGCTGAAACGCTCGTCCACGCCACCACAGCGGTTCAGGAGCTGGCTTGCGTAGGCTTGACCGTCGGAATTGGTGAGCACGATCTTCTGGATCGCGGCAGCGCGTTCCTGGATGGCCTGCACCATGGCGCCTTGGCAGGCCTGGCGGATGGCCGGGCTGGTTTCCTCGCTGATGCGATTCTTGCTGGCCCGCTCGCTGAACGCATCGCTTCGGGTCAGAAAGAGGTTTCCAGGCTTGCCCATGGACCTCAGGTTCTGCTGGGAGAGGGCCTTCTGGTCTTCGATGGTGCGCCCGCTCAGGCGGTTTGAATTGTACTCGTTCATCCAGATTGAGCCGGGATGGAGGGTGGCATCGAAGATGCGCTTGTCGCCCGCCGGTTTGGTTCCGTAGCGGAGGGAAACAAATTCGCGATCACAGCTCTGCTTGATTCCCTGGAGGTTCAGGCCGTAAGTGCCGCTGGAATCCTGCTTGAGACCGCCCGGGTTGCTGCCCTTGGAAATCGGGAACGGATGCACTTCACCCTGGAAATAGACGCAGAGGGACCCTTTGCCTGCCGAGCTGGCTTCCACAGCCACGAGGCGCTCTTTTTTGGTCCAGGTTTTCTGGGCCCCAGGCTTCAGGCACGCCAGCTCATCGCAGTAGCCGCCCGAGGCAGTCATGGTCCGCTCGGACGGATAGCCTTGGCACTGGTCGTCGCCCAGGCGCGACACGGCGTAAAAGCAGGTCTCCAGATCCGCTTCAGTCGCCTTCTGTTTCCATTCACCGGACGCGAGGGCCAGGGGTGACGCCAAGCCCAATGCAGTCATTGCCAACAGGATGTGTTTTGCGGTCATGGGTGATCTTCCTTTGGGTCGAGTTCGTCCGTTTAGATGCCTACCGAGAGGCGAATGCCGAGATCCAATGTGGTGCCGCCCAGGCTCTGGTTGCTGCCGATCTGGGTGGGGAGCGATCGGAAGCCCAGCATGGGGCTGAGCTGCACCACGCCCAGGTCGAGCATCTTGTAGCCCGCTGAAATCCCGAAGCCGAAGGCCGCGTCGCTCGAATAGGTGGTGTAGCTCTGCTTCGTGAGGCCTGCGCGAGCCTCCCCGAAGAACAGGATGGGCAGATCAAAGCGGATCAGCGCGCCATAAAAGCTCTTGGTCGCGCCGACTCCCCAGGGATCCGTCGAGGCCAGGGTCGCGTCGTAAAAGGCCCCGACGCTGATCATCGGGGCTAGGTCGAAATCGATCGACCCTCCCAGCCGTGGCGCCGAGCTGCTGTATCCGATCGAAGCGTCGCCGCCCAGGAAGCTCAGGCCGCCCTCGGCGCTCACCGAAATCGCGTGCGCCTTCGCGGGAAGGAGCGCCAAGGCCAGGAGGGGGAGCACCGCGGAAATTTTCTTCATCGTCTCCATATTTTGCCCTTTTGGACGGGCTGCGCAAGGGCATCCCGCCTTGTGACGCGGGCTTTCCGGGCAGTAAGGTCTCCCCGTGACTCTGGACTGGTTTCGCAAGCGCAAGGTCCTGCTCAGTGTCCTGGGCGTCGTGGCTTTGGCGCTCGCCGGGGTGGCGCGCCTGACCCGAAAGCAATGGGTCGAGGTGGGACAGGTGCGACGAGGTCCGATCATCGAGGCCGTCTACGGGCTGGCCACGGTGGTGGCCGAGCACAGGTTCCAGGTCAAGGTGGGCGTGACGGCCAACATCCGGAGGCTCTATGTGCGCGAGGGCGACGAGGTCCGTGCGGGAGTCCCGCTGCTGGAGCTCGACTCAGGCTCGGTGTTCCGGGCGCCGTTTCCGGGGACCGTCACCTTTTTGCCGTTCAAGGAAGGCGAGTCCATTTTCGCGCAGCTGCCGATCCTGACCCTGGTGGACCTGAGGAACCTCTACCTGCTGGTGTCGCTGGAGCAGCAGGGAGCACTCCGGGTCAAGCCGGGGTTGCCCGCGGTCTTCACCTTCGAGAGCATGCGCGACCAGCGCTTTCAGGGAATCGTGCGCGCCATCTACTCGAACGAGGGGCAGTTCCTGGTGGATATCCGGTCCCAGACCCTGCCCCCACAGGTTCTTCCCGGCATGACGGCGGATGTGGCCATCCAGATCGGAAGGCGCGAGGAGGCCCTGGTAGTCCCGGTGACGGCCGTGTCGCAGGACCGGATCACGGTGCGGCGCGGAGGCAAGGTGCTGG
>CANFHS010000129.1 GCA_947446835.1 Bacteriovoracaceae bacterium | reverse complement strand
TGGGTCTTGTAGCCTTTGTCGCCCACGATGCCCACCAGGATGCCCGCGCCGGTGTAAGTGTCCATGCTCATGCCCGAGGGGTCGGTCAGGAAGATGGCCCAGTCGTCGGGGAGGTGATCCAGACTTCCGGCGAACTCGCGGACCTCGCTGGTTCCGCCGGCGACCTTCAGGACCGCGCGGAAGGTGAGTCGTTTGGGGGACCCGCGGTAGTACCCGGTCAGGTTCTCCAGGCTGTCGGCCTTCTCGATGTGGTTGCCGAAACGGCAGCCCGAGAACAGAGATGCGGCCGCTAGGGCCAGGGTTCCGCCGATGAGGGCGCGGGTCAAGGAAGACGATTGGAATTGGAACATGAGCCTGAGCCTCCCTGCTCATGCTCTGTTTCGGAACAAACCCGCGGATTCTCGATAGGCAGTTCTTGCCCGGAGTCTCAGACCAGCGCTTCCAGCTCCTGGACCGTGCGGCACAGGAACGCGGGGCTGGTCTGGAACTCCTGGCCCAGGGTGCTCGCGGTGGGGGCCGCATAATGGTGTCCGGGCAGAAGCAGGGTCTCCGGGGGCAGCGACCGGAGCCTTTGCAGCGTGGCAAACATCTGGTCGTTGCTGCCGGTGGGCAGGTCCGTGCGCCCGCAGTCCCGGACAAAAACGGTGTCGCCGCTGAGCAGGGCAGGGGGAGCCCCCTCCACCAGGAAGGAGATGGCCCCGGCGCTGTGACCTGGGGTCTCCAGGGCCGTCACGGAGGTGCGACCCAGGCGGATCGAGTCGCCCTCCCGAGCCAGCTGCAGCCGTGGGCTGGCCTTCAGGTCATCGCCCAGACGATGCAGGTCGGCCTGTCCCAGGTGGATCGGAATGGCCGGGTGCAGGGCTGCCAGCTCGGCCAGGCCCGCCACGTGGTCGTGGTGCGTGTGGGTGAGGAAGATGCGGTCCAGCTGCAGGCCGTGCGCCCGCATGGCCTCGATCGGAGCCGAGAGGTCCTTCTGCGGGTCCACCCAGGCGCATTTCCGCGACTCCCAGTCGATGACCAGGTACACCAGGTTCCGCAAAGGGCCGATCTCGAACTGCGCGATGGGTTGGCCAGGCGCGACGCCGGTGGCGCGGCCTTGGTCCAGATGCTCGGGAAGCGGGCTGCTCATGCGTCCGACTCTCCCAGAGCCGCCCCAGGGCCGTCAATCCCGGGTCAGGCCCGGCTCAGGCGATCCGGTCCGTCTGGCCCTTTTCGTGCCTCGCGTTGGCGCGGGTTCCGCGGGCCACCAGGTACCCCGCCAAGCCCACGGCCGCCACGACGCCCACCAGCGGCAGCACCCGGCTCGAGTTCTTGTCGAGCCAGTCCTGCGCTTCGTCGTAATAGCCCGTGGCGCGCTCGCTGAAATCCTTGGCCAGCTGGCCGGCGCGTTCCCGCAGGTCGTCCGAAAGGCTCTGGAATTCGTTTTCCATGGTGAAGGGCTCCTTCAACGGGTGCTGCTGCAACGGCTGTTCCGGCGCGGTGTTTCGTGTTACCGACCTCCGTCATGGGTAAAGACCTCAAGAATCTTCCGTCAGGATTTGGCTGGTCCCAGGGTCGTTTTTCGCCTCAGCCGCATGTCGGCGTACCCGAGGGGACGTACGAGGAAGAGCACGGGCGCCAGGGATTTTTTGGCCGGGTCAGCCACCTGTACCACCGCCATCCGCCCACCGGCTGGCTGCGGATCGAAGGCCCTCTGAAGCCCCATGCCTATTACGCCAGCCGGACGCCGGGAAATCCCGCGAGCGAAGGGCAGCCCGAGGTCCTGCTGTTCAACAAGGATTGCAGCATCGGTATCGCCAAGCTGGAAAGCCCGATGGGCGTGTTTGTCCGCAACGGTGACGGCGACGAAGTGCGCTTCGTGCACCAGGGCGGCGGCACCCTCGAAACCGATTACGGCAATGTCGCCTACCGCAAGGGCGATTACATCGTCATCCCGAGGGGCACGACCTACCGGTTTGTTCCCCAGGCCAGCGATTGCCACCTGGTGATCGAATCGCCCACGGAGATCGGCCTGCCCGATCGCGGCATGCTGGGCCGCCACGCGCAGTTCGATCCGATGGTGATGCGCACGCCGGTGCTTCCCGCCGAGGAGCCCCGGTCGGGCGCGAACGCCCAGGGCGAATACGAGCTGCGCATCAAACGGGAAGGGGAATGGACCCGGGTCTTTTATCCCTGGAACCCGATGAATGCGGCGGGCTGGAAAGGCGATCTGTCGCCTTGGGTGCTGAACGCCGACGACATCCGTCCCATCGTTTCGCCCCGGTACCACCTGCCGCCCAGCGTCCACACGACCTTCCTGGCGCGGAACTTCGTGATCTGCTCGTTCCTTCCCAGGCCGCTGGAAAGCGAAGAGGGCGCGATGAAGGTGCCTTTCTACCATCGCAACATCGACTTCGATGAGGTCATCTTCTACCACGCGGGGAACTTCTTCTCGCGCGAAGGCATTGCCGAAGGCGCCATCACCTGGCATCCCCAGGGCATCCATCACGGTCCGCATCCGAATGCCGCGAAGAACGCGGCCGACAAGACCGAGACCCAGGAAATCGCGGTGATGATCGACACCCGGTACCCGCTTCGTTCCACGAAGGCCGCGGAAGCGGTCGAATACGAAGGCTACGCCATGAGCTGGCGGGCCGACCAGAAACGCTGAACCCAGGAGACCCCCCATGAAGACGATGACCGAATTTTCCTCTTTCGCCCTGAAGAACGCGGTGCAGACCGCCGACCAGCTGGCCACCTCCGGCAAGACGCCCGAAGAGATGCCGGCCGCCCTGGGCGAGGCCCTGAAGCTGGAAGGCGACAAGCTGAACTGGCTCGTGGCGGCCATCGACGTGGTCCGCACGCGCAAGCCGAACCTGAAGCGCATCCTCGTGATGACCCTGGCCGAAGGCGAGTCGGCTCCCCAGGGCGCCGAGGTGAAGGAAGGCTTCGTGCTCGTGACCGAATTTTTCCCGGCTGCCGGCTCTGCCCAGCGGCGTGAGAGCCACGGCGACCGCGACGAGCGCGGCGGCCGCGGCGACAAGCGGGGTGGAAAGCGCGGCGGCAAGCGCGGTGAAGGCCGCGGCCCGCGCCGCGAAGGGGACAGCGGCCCGCGCCGCGATGCTGAAGGTCGAGGCCCGCGTCCCGAAGGCGAAGGCCGGGGTCCCCGCGGTCCGCGTCGCGACGCCCAGGCCGGCTCCAAGCCCGTCGTGACGGTCAACCCGGCCAACCTGCCCAAGCCGCGTCCCAAGGCTGACGCGCCCGTCGCCGAGGCTCCCAAGACCGAAAGCTGATCCCAGTTCACCGTGACCGCGGGTAGCCCGGACCGGGACGCAGCTGGCTGCGTTTCAGGAAAGGGTGGCCCGCGGTAACGGAATGACCGGGCCGAGCCGCGCGTAATCCGGTCCGCCCAGTCGCGCCAGCGGGTCCAGGCGATCCGGCAGGATGCGGTCGCCCTCGAACAGCGATTCGCGCACGTGCGCGAGCACGATCTTGCCCAGCACCAGCACCGTGGAGCCAGGCGCGCCTCGCGGGCCGACCTCGACCGTCTGGAGCAGCTCGCATTCAAGCTGCACCGGGCTTTCGCTGACCCGGGCGGGGCCGACCCGTTCCGAAGCCAGCGGCGTGAGTCCCACTTTCCGCATCTCGTCCACGCCGTACGGGTAGTCGGCCGAGCTCTGGTTCACGGCCTCCAGCAAGGCCCCCGTGGCCAGGTTCACCACGAACTGGCCGGTCTCCAGGATGTTGCGGAGCGTGTCCTTGTCCGAGCCGTCCCGCTTCGGAGCCACCGAGATCATCAGCGCCGCGGGCTCGGTGGCCACCGCGTTGAAGTAGCTGAAGGGTGCCAGGTTCCCCGCGCCTTCGCGCGAGCAGGTCGAGACCCAGGCAATGGGCCGGGGCACGATGACGTCGGTCATGAGCCGGTAGGTTCCGCCGATTCCCAGCTTCGCGGGGTCCAGGGTGCGCATCACGCCGACCAGTCCAGCATGCGCTGCAGGGGGGCCAGGGCTTTCAGGCGCAGCTCCTCGGGCAAGGTCAGTTCGGGGGCCTCGTCGCGCAGGGCCAGATAAAGTTTCTCAAGCGTGTTGAGCTTCATGAAGGGGCACTCGTTGCAGGCGCAGTTGGCCAAGGGCGGCGCCGGGATCAGGGTTTTTCCAGGCGCCTGCTTGCGCATCTGGTGGAGGATGCCCTCCTCGGTCGCCACGATGAACTGGCCGTGCGGCGAACCGATGACATGCTTGAGCAGCGCCGAGGTGCTGCCCACGAAGTCGGCTTTCTGCAGCAGCGAATCGGGGCACTCGGGGTGGGCAATGAGTTTCGCTTCGGGATGCTCCACGCGCAGCTGGGCCAGCTTCCGCTCCGAGAAGGTCTCGTGCACGATGCAGCCGCCCTGCCAGAGCAGCATCTCGCGGCCGGTCTGCTTGGCCACCCAGGCGCCCAGGTTGCGATCGGGCGCGAACAGGATGGGCCGATCGCGGGGCACGCGTTCCACGATCTTCGCGGCGTTCGAGCTGGTCACGATCACGTCGCTCTGCGCTTTGATGGCGGCCGAGCAGTTGATGTAGGTCACCACGAAATGGTCCGGGTGCTTTTCGCGCAGCCGCCGGAACGCCTCGGGCGGGCAGCTCTCCGAAAGCGAGCACCCGGCGTCCAGATCGGGCAGGACCACTTTGCGGGTCGGATTGAGGATCTTGGCCCCTTCGGCCATGAAATGGACCCCCGCGAACACGATCAGGTCGGCCTGGGTCTTCTGGGCCGCTCTGGCCAGCTCCAGGCTGTCGCCCACGAAATCGGCCACGTCCTGGATATCCGGATCCTGATAATAGTGGGCCAAGATCACGGCATTCTTGGCCTTCTTCAGGCGGCCGATCTCTTCAAAAAGGTCGATTCCTCCAGGAACCGCTTGAGTTGCGTGGGTCAGGCTCATAACGTGTTCTTGTTGAGGGGTAGCGCTTTTGGTCCAGTGTGGCAACGCCCGATCGGGGGCCTTGCCGGAGTAGGAGGGTCTGGTTTATGGTCCCCTCCAGGAGCCGGCTTTAAAATGGATGAAGTTCAATACGGAATGCAGCGTCTGGGCACCAAGAATAACTGGTGGTTCGACGCGGGAAGCTGGTTCAAGGAGCGCTGGGGAGGCGAATCGGTGGTCAAGATTCTGAAGAAAGGTTCTGCGATGCGGGTCATCTTCTTCTACCCGGGAGAAGAAGGCACCTACGTCGACAACGCGTTCGTCACCCTCTACGAGAACGGCATCGTCCACATCAAGTCCAACCAGGAAGAGACGACGACCCACCTGCAGAACTGCGAGATCCTCTGGACCTTCGAGATCGAAGAAGGGGAGCGGCAGAACAAGGTGCGTCTGCTCAAGCCCAAGCCGGAGCGTCCTGCCGGCGATGACAGCAAGAGTGCGCCTCCCAAGAATCCCGATCTGACCTGAAGGTCACGGTTCCGCTTGGGCGCATTCCTCATCCTTGCGGCATGGTTCGCCTGGAGCGCGGGACAGGCTGCGGCAGCTCCTCCTTCCGCTTCACCCGAGCTGGTGGTCTACACCTACGACTCGCTGGCGGCGCCCGGAGGCCTGGGTGCCGCGGTGGTCCCGAAGTTCGAAAAACGCTGCGGGTGTCGTGTGAGGCTCGTGGCCTCCGGGGACGCGGGCCAGCTGCTGGCGCGCCTGGGTCTGGATCACGAGCGGCACAAGCCGGTGGCGCAGGTGGTTTGGGGAATCGATCAGCAGCTCTGGACGCAGGCCCGGCGATTTGGGGAGCCCTGGGGAACCTGGAAGCCGGCGCGCCTGGAGCGGGTGCGGCCCGAGCTGCGGGTCGGAGCTCCTGGCGAAGGGTTCCTGCCTTTCGATTACGGCGTCCTGGCGTTGATGGCCGACACGGTTCAGCTCAAGCAGCTGGGAATCGCGCGGCCTGCGGCCTTGCGCGATCTGCTGAAGCCCGAGTTCAGGCGGCGCCTGCTGCTGGAGGACCCGCGGACTTCGAGCCCGGGGCTGGGCTTCCTCCTGTTCACGCGCCAGGTGCTGGGCGCGGGCGAAAAGTCGTGGAATTTCTGGCGCGAGCTCAAGGGCCACTGGCTGGCCATGCCAGCGGGCTGGGACCAGGCATACGGCGCGTTCCTCAAGGGCGAGGCGCCCCTCGTCTGGAGCTATCTGTCCAGCCAGGCCTACCACCGCGAAAAGGACGCTGCCTCGGGCGATCGGTACCAGGCAGTGCTCTTTGCCGAAGGGCAGCCCGTGCAGGTCGAAGGTGCGATCCTGGTGCGCGCATCGCTCGATGCGCGGCCGGAACTTCGGCCGTTGGCGCGGCAGTTCCTCGAGTACCTGCTCAGTGACGAGGTCCAGGCCGAAGTGGCCCTCAAGAACTGGATGCACCCGGTGATCAGCGGCACTGCCTTGCCGGCCTCGTTCCGGTCCTTGCCCAAGCCGGCCCGGCTTCTTCGCCTGGAGACCGGGTCCGCGCGCGCGGCCCAGGACCTCGATGACTGGTTCCGTGTCATCCAGTAAACAGCGCCTCGAGGCTTCCCGTCGCTGGGGCCTGGTGGCCGCGCTGGCGGCGCTGGGACTTTGGGTCGCGCTGATCGCGCTGCCCCTGGTGGCGATGGCGTTGCGGGTTCGCGGCGCCGCCTTGCTGGACCCGGTGGTGCTTTCCGTGGCGCGCGTCACTGCCACCCAGGCCCTGGTGTCGACCCTGGTTTCAGTGGCCCTGGGCTTGCCGCTCGGTTTGGCCGTGGGCGCCTGCCTGCCCCGCCGCGGTGTTTCGGCCCGCCTGGCGCGCATCGGCCTGGCCTTGCCTTTCGGCATC
>CANFHS010000128.1 GCA_947446835.1 Bacteriovoracaceae bacterium | reverse complement strand
GGTGCTGATGGCCTGGGCCTTCCTGGGCGAGCGCCCGCGCGGCTCGTTCTTCGGATGGGCAGCCCTGGCACTTGGCGCGGGCCTGCTGCTCAGCTTTCCCGACCTCAAGCTTCCTTCCATCAGCTCGGGCGAGCTGGACCTCAAGTCCAAGGGCTCGATCTACTCGCTGTCGGCGGCGGGAATCTGGGCCATTTCGACGGTCATTGGCAAAGGCCTGCTCCGCACCGTGAGCCCGGGCCTGGCCACCTTCTGGCGCTTCGCCTTTGCTTCACTGGCGCTGCTGGCTTTCCAGCTGACCGCTCCCCAGAGTCTGGGCTCCGCTACCCGCGCCGCGTGGGACTCGATCCTGCCCCTCACCTACATCGGGCTTGGCCCGGGGCTTCTGGCCATGCTCGCTTACTACTCGGGACTGGGCAGGACCACAGCGACCATCACGACCTTCGTGGAGCTCATCTTTCCGGTCTCAGCCGTGCTGCTGAACTGGGCCTTCCTGGGCAGTGCGCTGAATGGCGTGCAGCTCCTGGCAGGTACCGTCCTGCTCGCAGCCGTCACGCGCATTTCGCTGGCCCGGTAGTTCAGTTCAGTTCAGTTCGAGCCATACTTGCGCATCAGGTGCAGCCGCACCTCCGCGCGCCCCTCTCGGCGCTGCGCGAGCGGATGGCGAAGCGGTACAAGGGCGCCTTCGGATTCGCGGCTTCCTCGGGCGGCGCTTTCTTGACGATGCCCCTCACTTCGCCGGGATCCAGGAGAGTTCCCCGCGTGCCGATGGCGATTGCCGGTCCGGGTCCGGATCACCACGATCTTGTCGCAGTCGATGGAATCGGTGGGCGGCTGAACGAAAATCCCCAAGCTCACGAGTCCGGTAAGGCTGATCCGGACGATCCCACCCTGGTTCATCAACCCTTTCAGGATAGCGGCAACGCTGGAAAGCGTTTACACTTTTTGCATGGCCTACAAGCGGAGCATCCTCCTCATCAACAAACCGTTCCAGCTGCGTTTTGCGTTTTATGTCTGCAGCTGGCTGTTCGTTCTGAGCATGGTTTATCCCCTGAGCATCCAGTCGCTCTTCAACTCCTTCATGGAGTACGTGCGGCTGGATCCGAAAGGCCCCGAGATCACCAAGATCGACAGCATCAAGAACGAGATGACCAACCTGCTGATCTTCCTGCAGGCGGGATTCCTGGGCATCACTTTCCTGGTCAGCATCTTCATCTCCCACCGCATCGCGGGCCCGCTGCACAAGCTGCGCACGCTGTTCCGGGAGGCGGCCGAAGGCAACACCCACCGCCGCGCCAAATTCCGCAAGTCCGACCACTTCCAGGAACTGGCCGAGGACTACAACCGGATGATGGACGAGCTGGGCGGCACGCTGACGCGCGCTTCCAACCAGCTGGACGCCGCCATCCAGCAGATCGAGCATGCCGCCCAGAAGCCCGGAGCTCCTCGCGAGGAACTCGAAAAAAGCCTGAGCGTGCTGAAGGAAGTCCGTCGGCAGACCTCTTTCGAAGCTTCGGTTTGAAGGCCGAACCATGGCGCGGAAGCCGTTCCTGATCACCGCGGCCCTGGGCCTCTGCCTGAGCGCGACCACGCACGCGGCGCGGGCGCCCCAGCCCAAGACCCCGCGAGCGCCCCAGCCCACCCGGACTCCCCGAGTCCAGGCCGCGCGGGCGCCGATCACCGAGCTGCGCGAGCGCCTGCTCCGCCCCTCGAAGGACCCCTCGGCGCACGCGCTAGCCAAGGCGTTGCAACTGCTCGACCAGGGCAAGTGGCTGGACGCCAGCAGGCAGGCGCGCAAGCTCCAGTCCGACGTCACGTTCTCGGATTACGGCTTCTGGATCGAAGGCCAGGCGCAGCTCCACCAGGCAAGCGCCGCGCTCGAACACAAGCAGATCGACCTGGCCATCCTCATGTCCCGGAAGGCACGCGAGGTGCTGACCCGGACCAGCGAGCGGCAGCCTTACAGCCCCCTGCACCGCAAGGCTTCGATGGCCATCGCCCAGGCCGAGCTGACACTGGCCGAGGTGTACGCCCGGACCCGCAACTGGGCCGCCCTCACCCAGTCCTATGAGAGCGCCTTCCAGCGCATCCAGGCCATTCCCGGGGCGCTCGGCATGCTCGACCCGAGCCATCTGGAGCGCTACTTCGACGCCTGCCGCAAAAAGCCCTCCCCGCTCTGCGAAGCCTGGAGCTTCCGGCTCCAGTCCGCCTGGCCGCGCAGCGCACCCGAATCCAAGCTCATCGCGCAGGCGCTGACCGATGTGGAGCGCCCCCGCCCTCCTTCCTTCACGCGCGCCACCCAGAGTTACCGGATGCCCGACGCCGACCAGGTCGCCTTCACCGGTGCACTGGAGCAGATGCTGCAAGGCAAGACCCGCGAAGCGATCGTCTCGCTCCAGAGGTTCCTGGACGAATTTCCGCGCTCCACCCACCGTCATCGCGCCCGCTACTGGCTGGGCCAGGCGCTCCTCCAGCGCGGTGAAAAGGACAAGGCGGCCCACGCCCTGGACCAGGTCCGCACCGATGCGCCCCTCACCTGGTATGGCCTTCTGGCCAGCCAGAGCCGCGCTCAGGATATCCGCAGTTATCTGCAGGCCGGTGTTCCCGAAGGCGAGGTCTTCGACGCCTGGCTGAACCCCTCGGAACGCGTCCACCTGGACCGCGCCCAGCGGCTGCTGAACGTCAGGCGCCCGCTCGAGGCTGCCGACGAGCTGAAGGACCTGAAGGCCCGCGACGCCTTTTCCAATGCCTTTGTCCTTTATCTGGCGCTCCTGCACCATGAGGCCGGCAGCCACCTGGGCGCGTTCAACCTGGTGGCTGAGCTGATCCAGCGCGGAGCCGAACAGGGCCGCTCCGCGTGGATCCTGGAACTCATTTTCCCGCTCGACCAGTGGAAGCTGGCGCGCAAGGTGGCCGAACAGGAGCAGGTCGACCCCCTCCTGGTGCTGAGCCTGATGAAGCAGGAGTCCGCCTTCGACCCGAGCGCCTTGTCAGGCTCGGGCGCAAACGGCCTCATGCAGCTCATGTATGCCACCGCCCTGGATACCGAGCCCACCATCCGCCGGGCCAAGCTGCTGAATCCGGAGGACAACGTGCGCGTCGGCACGCGCTACCTCAAGCAGCTGCTGACCCGCTTCAACGGCAACGTGCCCCTGGCCCTGGCAGGCTACAACGCGGGCCCGGCCGCCGCCTCGCGCTTCCTGCGCGACTTCCGCGGCAAGGGGATGATCGAGTTCATCGAGGCGATCCCCTACCGCGAGACCCGCGAATACGTGGGAGCCATCCTTCGCAACTATTACTGGTACTCAGGAAGGGTCGGCCAGGCTCCCGTCCAGGAGCTGGAACGGTTCTGGACGCCGCCCGTGCCAGCAGTGCCCCAGGGAGCGGCTCCCGCGGCGCTGCCTGCCGGCAGCGAGGCGCCCGAAACGGCCACCGACTCGTCCGACGACGACTGAGCCTCAGACGGCGAAGCGGAAGTGCATGATGTCGCCATCACGCACGACGTATTCCTTGCCCTCGAGGCGCATGGCACCAGCATCCTTGATCTTGGACTCCGAGCGATGCTTCATCAGGTCGTCGTAGTGGAACACTTCGGCCTTGATGAAACCCTTCTCGAAATCGGTGTGGATCACGCCCGCGGCCTGCGGGGCTTTCGAACCCTTCTGGATGGTCCAGGCGCGGACTTCGGTCTCGCCCGCGGTGAAGTAGGTCTGAAGGCCCAGCAGGTCGTAGCCCGCGCGGATCACGCGGTTCAGGCCAGGCTCTTCCATGCCCATGTCGGCCAGGAAGCTTGCCTTGTCCTCGTCGGCCAGCTCGGCGATCTCGGACTCGATCTTGCCGCAGATCTGCACCACGGGACTGCCTTCGGCCTTGGCGTGCTCCATGACCCGCTTCACGTACTCGTTGGGTTCGCTCTTGCCGATGTCCTTGTCGTCGACGTTGGCCACGTACATCACCTTCTTGGCGGTGATGAGGTGGAAGTCGTGGATCAGCTCCAGCTGCTCCTCGGTCATGTTGAGCGAACGCGCGGCCTTGCCGCTTTCAAGCGCGGCCTTGACCGGCTGGAGAACCCCGTACGTGGCCTGGGCCTTCTTGTCGCCCGTTCGCGCCTGCTTCTCGAGCTGGTTGTAGCGCTTGTTGATGGTGTCCAGGTCCGCGAAGATGAGCTCGGTATCGATCACCGAGATGTCACGCAGCGGATCCACCGAGCCGTCCACGTGGATCACGTTCGGATCGGAAAAGCAGCGCACCACATGGGCGATGGCATTGGTCTCGCGGATGTGGCCCAGGAACTGGTTGCCCAGGCCCTCGCCCTTCGAGGCGCCCTTCACCAGGCCCGCGATGTCCACGAAAGTCATGGTCGCAGGAACCAGCTTCTGCGGCGGAATGCACTCGGCGATCTTGGCCAGACGCGGATCCGGCACCTTCACGATGCCCGTGTTCGGATCGATGGTGCAGAAGGGGTAGTTGGCCGCCTCGGCCTTGGCCGAGGTGAGCGCGTTGAAGATGGTCGACTTGCCGACGTTCGGCAGACCCACGATACCGCATTGAAAACCCATCTACTTGTCTCCTTGCTGGGGAGGGCCAGCGTTGAACTCGTTCATGGCGCCTTTGACATCGCCCTGGACCAGCCGTTCCACCGCGAGCGAGACCCGGTCCAGGACCCGGTCCACGCCGATCAGCTCGTCGTCGGTGAAAGGTTGAAGCACGTAATCCGCGGGCGAGATCCGGAGCCCGAGCTCGCGAGGATGCCCCACCCCGATCCGGACCCGATGGTACCCGGTTTTTCCGGCGCCGAGGCACTCGTCGATGCTTTTCAGTCCGTTGTGCCCGCCGGTTCCGCCGCCCGTCTTGATGCGCAGGGCGCCCGGTTTGAGGTCGAGCTCGTCGTGCAGCACGATCAGGTCCTCGGGCTGGCACTTGTGGAACTGGAACAGCGGGGCCACGCTGCGGCCCGAAAGGTTCATGAAGGTGAGTGGCTTGACCAGCAGGACCTTCTCGCCCCCGAAGCTTGCCTGGCACACCTCGCCCTGGTGCTTATCGACCGGGGCGGAAGCCGCCCAGCGGTCCACCAGCCGATCCACGGCCAGCCAGCCCACGTTGTGACGCGTGGTCTCGTACTTGGGGCCAGGATTGCCGAGGCCGACGATGAGTTTCATCAACAGATCAGTTTCATCAACAGGTCAGCTTCATCAGATGAACAGCGAGCTGACGCTGTCGTAGTTGTGGATGCGGTAGATGGCTTCGGCCAGGATTTCGGAAACCGAGAGCTGCACGACCTTCCCGCAGGCGGCCGCCTCGACGGAAAGCGGGATGGTGTCGGTCACGATGACCTTCTCGATCTTCGAGTTCCGGATCCGCTCGATGGCCGGCCCCGAAAGCACGCCATGGGTGGCCGCCGCGAAAACGCGCGTGGCGCCGTGATCCAGGACCGCCTGCGCGGCTTCAACCAGCGTTCCCGCCGTGTCGATCATGTCGTCCAGGATGATGGCGACCTTGCCTTCCACGTCACCCACGATGTTCATGGCCTTGGCCACGTTGGGACCCGTGCGGCGTTTGTCGATCATGGCCACGCCAGCATCCACCCGCTTGGCCAGGGCGCGGGCACGCTCGACGCCACCGGCGTCCGGGCTCACGAACACGTGGCCGGGGCCGACCTGGAGTTCACGCTGCAGGTACTCGAGGATGACGGGGCTCGCAAAGAGGTTGTCGAACGGGATGTCGAAGAATCCCTGGATCTGTCCCGCGTGAAGGTCCATCGAGACGATGCGCGTGGCGCCGGCCGAAACCAGCAGGTCCGCCACCAGCTTGGCCGAGATGGGCGTGCGGGGCGCCACCTTGCGGTCCTGGCGACCGTAACCGTAGTACGGCAGCACCGCGGTGATCTCCTTGGCACTGGCGCGCTTGAGCGCGTCGATCATCACCAGCGCTTCCATGAGCGTGTCGTTCACCGGGCGGCAGGTGGGTTGGATCAGGTAAACATCTCGACCCCGGACGTTTTCGCCGATCTCCACGAACACCTCGCCATCGCTGAACCGCCGGACGTCGGCGTGACTCAGCTTCTTGCCCAGCTTCTCGCTGATCTTCTCGGCGAGCGGACGATTGGCGTTCCCGGAGAGGATGACCCATTCCCTCATGCGCATGCGCTCCGATACCCTTTTCCCTGAAAAATCTCAAGCACTTGGAGCAGTGCTCCAAAATTCCAAAGCACCCTGTTACCCCTGGCCTTTTCTTTCCAAATCGAGCATTTAGCTGCCCCATGGGTTTCCGGATTGTCCAGCACCCCAACGGCACCGCCTCGGTCCAGGACCTGGCTTCGGGTGAAGCCATGCACTCCGTGATCGGAGCCTGGGAAGAGGCTCTCCTGCTGTACGTCGAACAGTCCCGCCTTGCCCAGAGGTTTACGGAGCCCGGGCCCGAAGGAGCCAACGCTCCGGTCACCGTGCTGGACGTGGGAATGGGCATCGCCGCCAACGCCCTATGCGCTCTCGAATGCCGGGCGTCGAACCCGGGCCCCCGCCCGCTTCGCCTGCTCAGCTTCGAGAACGATCTGGGAGGCCTGAAGCTGGCCCTCCAGAACCCCGGCAGCTTCCCGTTCCTGGAGCGGAACCGCGCCAAGGTGGAAACCCTGCTCGAACGGGGAGAATGGCGCTCCCAGGACGGACAAATCGAGTGGAAGCTCCACACCGGCGATTTCTTTGCCCACGCCTCGCCTGAGCTGGAGCCCGAAATCGTGTTCTACGACTTCTACGCACCCCGCTCCTGCCCGGAGCTCTGGAGCGTGGAAAGCCTGACCCGGGTGCGGGCCCTGGCAGCCCGCCGCGAGGCGCGCGGCCTTGCCATGGACCTTTACACCTACAGTGCAGGCACCCCGATCCGGGTGGCGCTG
>CANFHS010000127.1 GCA_947446835.1 Bacteriovoracaceae bacterium | reverse complement strand
GGGCTTCAGCCGCCTTCACGCGGAGGCGGGCAGCCAGGGCAAGCAGCCGAAACTTCCTGGGTCAGCGACTTCCAGAGGCCCATCAGGCTGCCTCGCATCCCCTTGGAAATGCCGACCACGATGGAAAGCGCCACGACGAGCATCAAGATGTACTCGACGACCGCCTGACCCGATTCGTTGCCGAAACGCCCCCTCATGTTGCGATTCTAGCATATTCAGGCTCCTCTGGTAGAATCCGGCATGGCCACGAAGTCACACCGTTTTCCCCGCCTCCGCGTCTTCCTCCCGGTCCTGGCCATCACCGCGGCAGCCATCCTCGTGGCCTTCCTGGTCCGCACCCGTCCTTCGCCCGAGGCCGACCGGGCCGAGCTCGGCCAATCCACCTTCGTGCCGCGGATCGGAGCCAGGCTTCCGGACTTCGTGCTCACGGACCTGCCGGGCGGGAAACCCTTGCGCGCTTCCGAGCTCCGCCCCCAGGTCCGGCTCATCACCTTCTGGGCCACCTGGTGCGAGGCCTGCCTGGCGGAGATGCCCTCCCTGGCGCGCCTTGGGCAGTCCTACGGCGCCCGGGGCCTGGATGTCCTGACCGTGAACGTGGACGAGGACCTGACAGAAATCGCGCCCACGCTCCAGAAGCTCGGCGTGGAGCTGCCGGTTTACCGCGACCCCGGCAATCGGCTTGCTTCCCTGCTGGAGGTCGAAGCCATCCCCACGACGATCGTCGTGGACCGGGATCGCAGGATCCTGCTTCTTGCCACGGGCGATCGCGACTGGACGTCCGAGGAGTTCCGCAAGCAGCTCGAGGCCTGGCTCTCCGGATGAGCCTCCGGCTTCCACTCTTCATCACCGAGACCAACCGGATCCCGGTCGGGATAGCGATGTTCCTGTTCTCGGCCGCGGTCTACCTGGCCTCGAACCACTACGGTCTTTTCCCGCCCACCTCGCTTCCCATGACGCGACTGGATCTGGCCATACCGTTCATTCCCCAGACCGTCTGGCTCTACATCAGCGAGTACGCCTACTTCGGGGTCATCTACCTCGGGTGCCGGAACTTCGGGAACCTGAACCGCTATTTCTACGCCTACCTGACGCTTCAGCTGCTGAGCGTGGGAATCTTCTGCCTCTGGCCCACCGTCTACCCGCGCGAGCTGTTCCCGCTGCCGGACCACCTGGACCCGCTGACCCGCTTCGTCTTCGCGAATCTCCGCGTCACCGACACCGCCGCCAACTGCTGCCCGAGCCTCCACGTCAGCAGCGTGCTGCTGTCCGCTTTCCTCTTCCTGGACGAGCAGCGCGAACGTTTCCCGTTTTTCCTGACGTGGGGAATCCTGATCTGCCTGTCCACGCTGACCACCAAGCAGCATTACGTGATCGACATCGTGGCGGGCGCAGCCATGGGAGCAGTGGCGTGGTTCCTCTTCCACCGCAAGGTGCGTTACCGCGCGCCGGCTGCGGGGGCCCAGGCAAAGCGGTAGTAGCTTTCCTCGAAGCGTGAAAACGGCAGCACCCAGATGCGGGCATCCTGCCCCGGTTCGAGAGTGCCCTGCCGGTCGTGGAGCCCCAGGGCGCGGGCCGCATTGTAGGTGACCGCCGCAAAAAGCTCGGCCCGGCTCATGCCCAGGTAAAGCGCAGCAGTGGTCAGGACGGCCGGAAGGTGGAGAGTCATGCTCGTTCCCGGATTGAAGTCCGTGGAAAGGGCCACCCGGGCACCCGCGGCCAGGAGCGCACGTGCCGGGGCATGCCGGGCCTTGAGGTAGAAAGCCGTGCCAGGCAACAGGACGGCGACTGTTTCGGAGCACGCCAGGGCGCGGATGCCTTCCTCGGAAATCTGCAGGAGATGATCGGCCGAAAGGCAACCCAGCTCGGCTGCGAGGCTGGCCGACCCGGTGTCGCCCAGCTCATCGGCGTGGATCTTGGTCTGGAGGCCCAGATCCCGCGCGCGTCCCAGGAGGCGCCTCGCCTCTTCGCGGGTAAAATAACCGTCATCCACGAAAACGTCACACGCCTGGGCCAGCTTCTTCCTGGCCACCTCGGGAAGCATCTGTTCCAGGAGTTCCCGCAGGTACTCTTCCCGGGAGCGGTCCTTGGGATAAGCGTGTGCCCCGAGGAACGTGGAGCGGAACGCCACCTCAGGAAATCTCCGGGCCAGGAGCCGGACCACTTCGAGGCATTTCTTCTCGGTTTCCCAGTCCAGGCCGTAGCCGCTCTTCACTTCCAGGGTCCGCACCCCATAACCCCAGGCTTCATTCACCCGCCGGGACGCCAGCTCCAGGAGCTCCTGGGCTGAAGCCTCGCGCGTGGCCCGCACCGTGGCCAGGATGCCTCCCCCTCGGGCGGCGATGTCCTCGTAGCTTGCGCCCGCGCACCTGAGCGCGAATTCCTCGGAACGATCGCCCGCAAAGACCAGATGCGTGTGGCAATCGACCAGCCCCGGCACCACGGCCTGCTTGAGCCTGAGGTTCCTGGCACGCAGCTTCAGGTAGCGCTTGGGAAGGTCACGAGTCGGACCAACCCATTCGATCCGACCCGGGATCTCACCCAGGCGTCCGCGGCCCTTGACCGAATAGACCACGGCGCCGTCCTCGATCCGTCCCAGGTCGTCGTCCGTGACGTGACGGCCCTCGCGGGCGCGCACGCCCTGGCCGGTCAGAAGCTCACTGGCATGCGTGATCAAGCGCAGGTCGGCCACGGGAATCTCCTCTCAGAGCATCGGGATCTTGCCGCCACGATCCACGAACGCGGTCCGGCCCAGCTCGCGCGCCGACTCGTAGCCCGCGTCCGCGTGGCGAACCACGCCCATGCCCGGATCGGAGTTCAGGACCCGCGTCAGCCGCCACTCGGCGTCCTCAGTGCCATCGGCCACGACCACCATGCCCGAGTGGATCGAGTAGCCGATCCCCACCCCGCCGCCGTGATGCAGGCTCATCCACGAAGCGCCATTCACGGCTCCCACGAGCGCGCTCAGGATGGGCCAGTCCGCCACCGCATCCGAGCCGTCCTTCATGCCCTCGGTCTCGCGATTGGGCGAGGCCACCGAGCCACAGTCCAGATGATCGCGCCCGATCACGATGGGAGCCTTTACCCGGCCCTCGCGCACCAGGCGATTGAACAGGAGCCCAGCCTTCTCGCGCTGCCCATAACCCAGCCAGCAGATGCGGGCGGGCAGGCCCTGGAACTGGATCTTTTCGCGTGCGAGCGTGATCCAGCGGTGAAGCCCCTGGTCTTCCGGAAAGAGCTTCATGATTTCCTCGTCCGTCACGCGGATGTCTTCCGGATCACCCGAAAGCGCGACCCAGCGGAAGGGCCCCCGCCCCAGGCAGAACTGGGGACGGATGTAGGCCGGAACAAAGCCCGGAAACGAGAAGGCGTCCTTTTCCTCCATGCCGGCCACCACCGCCATGGCGCGGATGTTGTTTCCGTAGTCGAAGACATGGGCACCGCGCTTGCGGAACTCCACCATGGCCTCCACATGACGGCGCATGCTCTCGACCGCCTTGCGCTTGTACTCGGCAGGATTCCGCTCGCGGAGCGCCTCGGCCTGCTCGAGCGACATGCCGTGAGGAACGTAGCCGTTCAGCTCGTCATGGGCCGAGGTCTGGTCGGTGACCAGATCAGGACTGAAGCCCCTCTCCAGCAGCTGCCAAAGCACCTCAGCGGCATTGCCCACGAGGCCGATGGAAACCGCCCGACGCGCCTTGCGGGCCTCCTCGACCCGCCTCAGGGCGTCGTCGAGGTGGTCAGCCATCTCGTCCAGGAACCCCGACTGCTGGCGCCTGCGCGCGCGCAGGGGATCGATCTCGATGTTGAGCGAAACGGCCCCGGCCATGGTGGCCGCCAGGGGCTGGGCTCCGCCCATGCCCCCCAGTCCCGCGGTCAGGATCACCCGTCCGGCCAGATCCCCACCGAAGTGCTGGCGCCCGGCTTCGGCGAAGGTTTCGTAGGTCCCCTGGATGATGCCCTGGGTGCCGATGTAGATCCACGAGCCCGCGGTCATCTGGCCGTACATCATCAGGCCCTCGGCCTCGAGCTTCCGGAAGTAGTCCCAGGTCGCCCACTTCGGCACCAGGTGGCTGTTGGCCAGAAGCACACGCGGTGCCAGCTTGTGGGTCGGCATCACCGCGACGGGCTTTCCGCTCTGGATGAGCAGCGTCTGCTCGTCCGTCAGCTCGCGGAGGGCCGCCACGATGGCGTCGAAGCTCTCCCAGTTCCGGGCCGCCTTTCCGCTCCCGCCGTAGACAACCAGGTCCTCGGGGCGCTCGGCCACCTCGGGGTCCAGGTTGTTCATCAGCATCCGCAGGGCCGCTTCCTGCTGCCAGCCCTTGCAGCTCAAACCCGCGCCGCGCGGCGCCCTCACCACCCGGGATCTGGAAACCGTTGAAGCCATGTGTGCCCCCCTTTTCCGATTCAGTCCGTGACGAGCTTCTCGAGCTCGAAGGATTCGATCATGCGTTCCAGCGCGACCATCTCGTCGTGCATGAAGCGGTCGTGGTCGAGCCTGCGGCTGCGCTTGCGGATCACCGCGTGGAAGCGCTCCACAGGCTTGGAGGAGCGCAGCGGCCGGAGCAGGTCGATGCCCTGCGCGGCAGCCAGGCACTCCATGGCGAGGACACGGCGACTGTTGCGCAACACCTGCAGCGCCTTGCGCGCGGCCCACGCTCCCATCGACACGTGGTCCTCCTTGTCCGCCGAGGTGGGGATCGAATCCACCACTGCCGGGTGACAAAGCGTCTTGTTCTCCGAAACGATGGCCGCCGCGGCCACCTGGACGATCATGAAGCCACTGTTCAGTCCGCCCTCCTTGACCAGGAAGGCCGGCAGCTCCGAGATGGCCGGATTGATGAGCTTCTCGATGCGTTGCTCGGAGATGGATGCCAGCTCCGCCACCGAGATGGACAGCGCATCCATGGCGATGGCCACGATCTGGCCATGGAAATTGCCGCCCGAGAGCACCTTGCCCTGGTCGGGAAACACCAGCGGGTTGTCGGTGACCGAGTTGATCTCGCGCTCCAGCACCTGGCGCACGAAGGCCAGCGTGTCGCGCGAGGCCCCGTGCACCTGCGGGATGCAGCGCAGGCTGTAGGGGTCCTGCACCTTGCCGCAGCCGGCGTGGCTGCGCGCGATGCCGCTTGGACGACCGCCCGGCGCGATGAAGCGCCGGATCCTGGCTGCCACCTGGGCCTGGCCGGGGTGCGGGCGCACCTGGTGGATCTCGGGCTCGAAGGCGGTCACCGTGCCCCGGAGCGCCTCCAACGTCATGGCGCCGGTCAGGTCGGCCACATCCGCCAGATGCTCGGCCTCCAGCAGGGCCAACGTACCCAGTGCCGCCATGAATTGCGTGCCGTTGATGAGCGCAAGCCCTTCCTTGGCGCCCAGCCGGATGGGCTCGATGCCGGCGGCCTCGAGCGCGGCCTGGCCGCCCAGGGTCCGACCCTTGTAGGTGGCTCTTCCTTCGCCGATCAGCACCAGCGCGAGGTGGGAAAGCGGGGCCAGATCGCCGCTTGCG
Organism: Bacteriovoracaceae bacterium; assembly: GCA_947446835.1. GTDB lineage: Bacteria > Bdellovibrionota > UBA1018 > UBA1018 > UBA1018 > CANFHS01. The sequence goes on along the minus strand of CANFHS010000127.1, from coordinate 1,444 downwards.
CCCACCGATCCCTGCACGGGGATGACGGGATGGACGCCACGGTTCAGGAGCCGCAGGATCTGCTCCACCAGCTCCAGCGTCACTCCCGAATGACCCAACGCCAGGGCCTGGGCCCGGAGCAGCAGCATGGCGCGGACGTGGCGCTCCTCGAGCGCCTCACCCATGCCCACCGCATGCGAGCGGAGCAGGTTGTACTGGAGCGTCTCGATGTCCTCCGGGGCGATCTTCACGTTCGACATCAGGCCAAAGCCCGTGTTGACGCCGTAGAGGGTCTTTCCGGAAGCCACCTGCCTCATCAGGAAGGCCCGGGCCTTCTGGATGCGGCGGCGCGAGACCGGAGCCAGCTCCACCTTGCGGCCACGCACGGCCACTTCGCGGACTTCTTCGAGAGTCAGGGCCTTTTGTCCCAGTTGCAGGGCGGGAAGTGCCACGATTCAAGCCTCCAGCGACTGACGCAGTTGGCGGATCGCCTTCTTGCGATCCGGGGCTCCGAAGATGGCCGATCCTGCCACGAAGACATCCGTGCCCGCGCGACGGAGAGCACCGATGTTCTTCGAGTTCACCCCGCCGTCCACCTCGATGAGGTAGGGCCTGCCGCTCCGGACTTCGGCCAGACGCTGCACCTTCTGCAGGGCGCCCGGGATGAACTCCTGGCCTCCGAAGCCCGGGTTCACGCTCATCACGAGCACCAGGTCCACCAGGTCGAGGACTTCCTCGATCACCGAGAGCGAGGTGGCGGGATTGACCGAAACGCCCGCGCGGATTCCCAGGTCCCGGATGAGGCGCAGGTGGCGATCCAGATGATTCGTGGCCTCGGCATGGATGGTCACCGTGTCGGCGCCGGCATTGGCAAACGCCGTGATCCATTCCTCGGGTCGGCTCACCATCAGGTGGCAGTCCAGGTGAAGGTGCGTGATGGGCCGGATGGCCTCGACCACCAGGGGACCCACCGTCAGGTTCGGCACGAAGTGCCCGTCCATCACGTCGACATGCAGCCAGTCGGCGCCCGCCTGCTCGACCGAGCGGATTTCTTCCGCCAGACGCGAAAAATCCGCCGAGAGCAGCGAGGGGGCGATCAGCCCCGTTTCGAGGTTTGGCTGAAGCGAAGGTCCGCCTTTTCTGGTCGTTTTCTTCATTTGGGGCCCGAGCTTAGCTCAAGCGGGAGGGCCTTTCCACGCCCTCGAAGCCCATTCAGGAACCCGGCCGAATCGACCTCTTTTTTGCCATCCCATTGAAGACTCAGGCACTCCAGTGCTCCCTGGGGGGTGCCCAGACAGACCATTCCGGAGCGTTCAAAGAGGGTTCCCGGGGTTCCCTGGATGCCCGGGTGGAAGCGGACCTTGCGGACCTTGAGCCTCTCGCCTTCGGCCGTCCAGACGCTCGTGCCGGGCCAGGGGTTCAGGGCCCGGACCCGCCGGTCCAGGACCTGGGCCGCTACGGACCG
>CANFHS010000126.1 GCA_947446835.1 Bacteriovoracaceae bacterium | reverse complement strand
CGTGGCCGCAGCAAGGCCTGGGAAATCCATCTGGAGCAGGAGCAGGGTTCGCCCGAGCGCGTGGGCAACCGCATGGCCACGATCCTGAACAATCCGGCCATCTACCGCAACGGCGACAAGCCCTGGGCGGCCTGGGGCAGCTACTTCTTTGACGAAGAAGGCTGGCTGGCCCGCGAGCAGGTGCTGCTTGACGAAGGCAAGCTGCGCGCGCCCATGACCAACCTGACCTCGGCCTTGCGCCTGGGCGTGCCCCGCACGGCCAATGGCAAGCGCGAGAACTGGGCCCATGGCGTCTACACGCGCCAGACCAACACCTACTTCAGCGCGGGCGAAAGCACCCTGGCCGAGCTGCTGTCGCGCATCCAGGACGGTTTCCTGGCCACCGATGTGGCCGGCGGCATGGAGGATCCCAAGGGCATGGGCATCCAGGTGGGCCTGGCCTACCTGCGCGAAGTGAAGAACGGCAAGCTCACGGGCCGCGTGTTCAAGGGTCCGGCCGGAGGCGACGTGCAGCTCACGGGTTATGTGCCCGAGGTGCTGGCCGCCATCAGCGGCAAGTCCAAGATCGAGGCCGAAAACGCGGCCCCCGACTCGGCCGAACATCCCTTCAACGATGTGGGCGGCTGCGGCAAGTACCACAAGGAGTTCGTGCAGGCCGGCTGCGGCGGGCCCTACCTGCTCCTCGACCAAGTGACCCTGGGGTGATGGGATGGCTTCTTCAGTGATGCTCTGGAACCTGGATCAGTTGAAATCCGAGCTGCGCTCGCTGGGCGTGGTCAAGTCGTGGTCCATCACGCGCGAGCACGTGCATCGCCGCGAGCGCTACTTCCTGCAGGACCAGCAGTCCCTGGGTGTGGACCAGGACCGCGAGGCCCGTTCCGAAAGCACGTTCGTGCGCATCGCGGTGAACCGCGCGGATTCCTCGCGCCAGGGCGAGATCCTGAAGCGGCTCGATCCGCTTCGCGCGCTCCGGCCCCAGCTGGAAGCCGCTGTCCAGTCCGCGCTGCAGACCGATCACCAGGCCTGGTCGCAGCCCCAGCCTCCGGCCGAGCGGTTGCCCGAGCTCAAGACCGCCGATCCGCGCATGGCCGAGGACCTGGAAAGCGTGGTGGAGCAGGTCACCCGCCGCATCGCGGCCGCGGTGGCCAGGAAGCGCTCCACCCGCTTCAACTCGGCCGAGCTCTTCCTGTCGGTCCATGATTCCGAGCTCCACCTGGCCAACGGGCTGACCCATCGGCAGTCGCAGAGCCGCATCTACCTCGAAGCCGCCTACTCGATGGCCGAGCGTGCGGAAGACGGCACGGTCCGCTCGGACGAATTCCTGGCCACCCAATGGGCGGTCAGCCTGGATGACCTGGATGTGGAGAAGCTCTTTGACGAGACTTCCGAACGCGCCGAGAATTCGTTGCGCGTCTCCAAGCCCCTGACCGGTCATTACCCGGTCATCGTGGATTCGGAAGTCCTGGCGCTTGTACTGGCCGCCCAGCTGCCCAGGCTTTCGGGAGTGGCGCATTACAACCAGCTGCCGCACGTCAAGCCGGGCGAGGAGCTGGTGCCCGGAGCCGAAGGCGATCTGCTCACCTTCACGCTCGACCCGAGCCTGGATTACGGCGCCGACACCACGCCTGTTTCCGAGCAGGGCGTGCCCCAGAAGCCCCTGAGCCTGGTCCAGAAGAACCGGGTGCAGGCCATCTCGGCCGACGCCCAGTATTCGCAGTACCTGGGCATCGAGCCCACCACCGTGCGCGGAAGCCTGGTGGTGGAGCCCGGCACTTCCAGTCACCAGGAGCTGTCGCGCTCGGCGCCGCAGGTCCTGGAGGTGCTCCAGTTTTCGAGCATCTTTCCGGACCCGAACTCAGGCACGTTCTCGAGCGAGATCCGCCTGGCGCGCCTCTTCGACAACGTCCGGGGCACGGTCAGCTGGATCAAGGGGGGCTCGATCTCGGGCTCGGTCAGCGAGAACTTCCGCAAGGTCCGGCTCAGCTCGAACCGGGTCAAGCGCGCGCACTTCTCGTCCGACCAGGCCAATGGCCAGGGATACTACGGCCCCGAGTTCGCTCTCCTGAACGACGTGTCCGTGGTCGGCTGAAGCGCGGGTCCTGGAACGGGCGCGAGCCTGTTTCAGTTCGGCAGTTCGGGCTTTTCCGAAGGGCTCATGCCCTGGGCGATCTGCTGCGTCTGGATTGCGTCGAAGTCCAGCAGCGCCTCGCCTTCCTTGACGCCCTGGGCGTTGAGCCAGGACAGGACAAAGCGGTGCTGGCCGAACTGGCTGACGGGGAACCCGCCCAGTCGGAACACGGCCTTCATGCGGCGCTGGTCGGCGGGAACGTTCATTTCGCCTGAGCCCACCAGGGCCTGCTTGCGGTCCGGCGTGATGACGTGGATGAACATCTTGCCGGTGGCGGGGCCGGTGCCGGATTTTTCGAGCGAGAGCGAGATGACGAGCTGCTGGATCTGGATCGGAAGCTGGGGCGTGCGGATCTCGTCGACGACGTCGAAGACCGACAGGTTGCCCGTTTGCTGATCCACGGAAGCGCCCAACGACAAACTCGCAAAGTGAAGTTTCATGGTCATGGGGCGACTTTACACGAAGCTTTTGCGACGGGCTTTGAAAAATTCCCGGAGCACCTGGCCGCAGCGCGGGTCTTCCCGGAGCACCACCTCGAAGCGATGGTTCGTGCGGACGTCCTCATGCAGGCGGTAGCCGAGGCTGAGGGCGCCGCCCTTGGGGTCGGCCGCGCCATAGGTGACACTCTTGACGCGGGCCTGCTGGAGGGCGCCCAGGCACATGGGGCAGGGCTCCAGCGTGACCACCAGCTCGCAGTCGCTGAGGCGCCAGCTGCCCAGCGTCCTTGCGGCCTCGGCGATGGCCGCGATCTCGGCGTGGCCCAACGGGTCCTGCGATTTCTCGCGCCGATTGCGCCCCCGGCCCACGATCCTGCCTTCGTGCAGGATCACCGCGCCCACCGGAACCTCGTCGTCGGCCGCGGCCTCCTCGGCCAGGCGCAGCGCTTCGTCCATGGCGCCCGGGGTGCTCACGGGGCCTCCAGCTTGAGTGGCGTCGTCCGGAGTTCCTCGATGCGCGCCGAAAATTCTTCCTGGCTCATCAGGTAGCGGGACCGGCGGTAGAGGCGGGAAATCTGCTTCAGACGCCGGGTCATGGCCTTCAGGAGCTTGCGCTGGGGCTTGGGCAGGCTGGAAAACTTGATGCCCACGCCTTTGGGATGGGTCACCGCGCTTTCGGTGGTCCAGACCACCAGGCCTTCCGCCTGCACGGCTTGCCCGAACAGGGTGAAGTCGACCCGGACGGACTCATTGAGCTTCAGGTTGCTCCGGAGTTTCACAAAGCATCCGCCCAGCGAGAGGTCGAGAATTTCGCCGGGAACCGTCTCGTTTCCTTCGGTGCGCGACAGGTTGGCCTGCGCGCTGAGCTTGTAGCGGGGATTGGATTCCCACCAGCGGATGCTGGGCAGGAAATAGGGGACCTTGAGCTCGCGGGAAACGCGGATGGCCAGGGCCACCAGGCCCAGGATGGAGAGGAAGTAGGCCAGGGCGCGGTGGTGGCTTTCGCCATAGTCGAGCGCCAGGATGGCGGCGAAATAGGCCGATGCCACGAGCGACACCAGGAACAGGTACCAGGACCAGCGGAGCATTTCCCAGAGTCCGTAACCGGCAATCACCGAAACCAGGCTCAGCAGCTGGAATCCTGGAGAGAGCAGGATGCTCAGGCAGGAGCTGGCTGGAATGTCGTACAGCAGGGCCGCCGCCACCAGGTAGGTCACGGGATAGGCCATGAAGCAGAGGGCCAGGAGTTTCAGGAATCGCGAGGTGTGTTTCTTCACGGAAAAAGGTCGTTCCTTGTTCCTTCAGGTTAACAGAATTCCCGGGAAGGCCAAAATCGGGGCTCCCCGGGTAGAAACTGTTCCCGAAACGCGGCTTCCTGACTACTATTCCGGTATGGAAATCAACTCGCTGCGGATCATTCAGGTTCTGGTGGCGGATCCGAACCTGACTCGCGCCGCCGATCGGCTTCACCTGACCCAGTCGGCCTTGTCCAAACGCGTCCACGCCATCGAAGAGGAAATCGGCACGTTGCTGTTCGAGCGCCGCGGCCCCCGGGGGCTCAAGCCCCTTCCGCAGGCACTCGAGCTGGCGGCCCTGGCCGACAAGATGATCACGGCCTGGGAAACCGGCCTGAGGCGCATCCAGGATGTGGCGGGCGATCCCGAGCACTTCGTGCTGGTCGGCCCCCAGCTTTTCCTGCGCGAAAAGGTGCTGCCCTGGTGGCACCAGGTGGAGAAGGACTTTCCCGCCTTGTTGCTGGAAGCGCGAGTGTCGCCGCTTTCCAAGGTTTCGCTCGACACGATCCAGGCCGGCGCGGACGCGGGCATCCTCGAGCACCGCGAGGAGCTCTCGGACTACGTGTGCAAATCCATCTACACGGAGCGCTGGGGCCTGGTCCGCCATCCCGCGGTCAAGCACCAGGACCTGCGCAAGTACCAGTGGGGAACGGTGGCCATGCACGAGAATCCTGTGGATATGTGGCTGGTGCGCCGCCAGAAATTGCCGCCGCCGGTTTACCGCATCCTCTGGCAGGACATGACCGCGGTGGGTGTCTGGGTTTCCGAAACCCCCGGCGCGGCATCAGTGCTGCCGTGGCACGCGGTGGCCTGGATGGCCCGTCGTGAGAAGGTCGTGTTCGAGCCGCTGGGTCCGGACTCCACGACCACCCTCTATCTGGCTTACCCGAAGAACAGCCCGCACAAGCGTTTCCTCAAGGCGTTGGGCAACATCAGCGAGAAGACTCCGCCTTCCCCGAAAGCGACTTGAGCCTCCGGGTTTTGTGCTATGACCGGCCCATGATCCGCTTCCAGCAGCCCGTCAACGAGCCGGTCCGTGAATACGCCCCGGGCGATGCCGCCCGCGAAACCCTCAAGAAGCGCCTGGCCTCCATGTCCCAGGAGCGGGTCGACATCCCGCTGGTGATCGGGGGCAAGGAAGTCCGCACGGGCAACACGCGCCGGGTGACCATGCCGCACTCGCATGGCGAGGTGCTGGCCGAGTTCCACGTGGCGGGTCCCGCCGAGCTGCTGGCGGCCGCGGACGCGGCCAAAAAAGCCAAGGCCGAGTGGGAAGCGCTGGGCTGGGATCGCCGGGCCGCGATCTTCCTGAAGGCGGCCGACCTGCTGGCGGGTCCCTGGCGTGCCGAGATCAACGCCGCCACGATGCTGGGCCAGTCCAAGAACGTCTTCCAGGCCGAGATCGATTCGGCCTGCGAGCTGATCGACTTCCTTCGCTTCAACGCCTATTTCTACCAGCAGATCCTGGAGCAGCAGCCCCTCTCGTCGCCGGGCGTTTTCAACCAGATGGACTACCGGCCGCTGGAAGGCTTCGTGCTGGCCATCACGCCGTTCAACTTCACGGCCATCGCGGGCAACCTGCCTGCGGCCCCCGCCATGCTGGGCAATACCGTGGTGTGGAAGCCGTCCGACACCCAGATGCTTTCGGCCTGGAAGACCCTCCAGTTGTTCCGCGAGGCGGGCCTGCCGGACGGGGTCATCAACTTTCTGGGCGCCGATGGCCCCCTCACCGGACAGACGCTGGTGCCGCATCCGGACCTGGCGGGCATCCACTTCACGGGATCGACCGGCACCTTCCAGGCGCTCAGCCGGACGGTGGGTGAGAACATCTCCCGCTACCGCACTTATCCGCGCCTGGTGGGCGAAACCGGCGGCAAGGACTTCGTTTTCGCGCACCCCTCGGCCGACGCCGAAGCACTGGCCGTGGCGCTGGTCCGCGGTGCTTTCGAGTACCAGGGCCAGAAGTGTTCGGCCGCATCGCGGGCCTACATTCCGCGCAGCCTTTGGCCCCGGGTCAAGGAGCGCATGTTGGCGGATCTGTCCACGTTCCGCATGGGCGACGTGCGCGACTTCCGCAACTTCATCAACGCCGTCATCGACGAGCGTTCCTTCAGGAAGATTTCGGGTTACCTCGACCAGGCCCGGACGGCTTCGGGGGTCGAGGTGTTGTCGGGCGGCAAGGTCCACGGTGAAAAGGGCTGGTTCGTGGAGCCCACGGTGCTGCAGGTGCAGGACCCGTCGTACCGGACCATGGTCGAGGAGATCTTCGGGCCCGTGCTTTCGGTCTACGTCTACGAGGATGCCAAGATCGACGAGACGCTCAAGATCTGTGACGAAACCTCGCCGTATGCCCTGACGGGAGCGATCTTTGCCCAGGACCGCTATGCGGTCCAGAAGCTGATGACCCGCCTGCGCCATAGCGCGGGCAATTTCTACGTCAACGACAAGCCCACCGGCGCCGTGGTGGGGCAGCAGCCCTTTGGTGGAGCCCGTGCGTCGGGAACCAACGACAAGGCAGGCAGCGCACTCAACCTTTATCGGTGGCTTTCGCCGAGGGTCATCAAAGAGACGCGAGTTCCCCCCAAGGATTACCGTTATGCGTTCCTCGGGGCCGAATAAGGGTTGACTTGCCCGTGAGGGCCGCATATTTCCCAGGGTATTGCAGGGGTGCAAGGGGGAAACATGATGAAGTTCGCAGTGGCCTTTCTGGCCATTTTTGTGGGGTTCTCGGCTCAGGCAGCCAGTGAAGTCGACGCAGGCGCGGCAGCCGCGCTGGGTCGTCTCAGCTCGATCCTGAACCAGGCTGAATACTCGGGCGTCAATGCCCAGGGTCTGCCTTGCCGCGTGATGGTGATCCGTGAGTGGGGCTACGGCGGAAGGCCTGTGAACCACATCCGCCTGAGCGGCGCGGATCCGATTCCGGGCCTGCAGAGCCCCTATCCGGTGATGCGTCCTTCCGGTTATTTCCAGGCCGGCATTTACGCGCCCGAGTTCTCGACCCGCGTGGAGCTCGACACCGCGGAAGTCTTCAAGATCACTTCGGTGGTGCAGCCCAGCGCCGGCGGCTCGATCCTGCTGGGATCGTGGACCGGTACCCTGACCGTGCGGGGCAATGCCCGG
>CANFHS010000125.1 GCA_947446835.1 Bacteriovoracaceae bacterium | reverse complement strand
GTCGTGATCTGGACCTTGCGTCGCAAGCTCTGAGGAGATTCCGGAATGACGAAGTCCGCTACCCAGATGAACTGGAAGAAACCCCTGGCCCTGGCCGTGGCACTGATCGGCCTGGGCTCCCTGGCCGCCTGGCTGGAGTACTCCCGGCGTCCTCGGCAGGAAGCCCAGCAGGAGCAGCAAAAGAAGCTGTTCGCGATCCAGGGTGTGTCGGTTTCCCAGATCTCGGTTTCCGGAACGGATGGGCGCCGCTTCGTGTTCAGGTGCCTGGACATGGACCAGCGGCTCTGCAAGAGCGGCGAGAACTCGCGCTGGGAGCTGACCGAGCCGACCCGCATGCGGGCTGACGACTCGAACGTCAACTCGCTGCTTTCGACCGTGAACAATGTGGCCAGCAGCGACCAGATCAGCCTGACCGAGGAAACCCCCGAAAAGCGCCAGGCGCTTCTCCGGGACTATGGGCTCGGGAACCAGGAACGCGGCGCCCGCAAGGTTCGTCGCATCGAGCTCACCGGGCAGGGAATTCCCGCCACCACGGTCTGGGTCGGAGACCTGCATCCGATGGGCGAGACGCTCTACGCGATGATCGGCCAGGACGAGAACCGGGTGGTCCTGGTCCCCAGCTACTTCAAGTCGAGCTTCGAACACGACCTGACCTATTGGCGCGACAAGAAGATCTCCCTCCTGAAGTCGGCCGACGTGGAGCACTTCGAGCTCAAGTCCGCTGCGGGCAAGAGCACGATCCTGGGCGACCGCAAGAACGGCCTTTGGACCCTGCACATCGGCAAGGGCAAGAGCCAGGAAGACCTTCCCGGCGACATCGAGAGCATCGACACGGTGCTGGGCACGGCCACTTTCCTCACGGCCAAGCAGTTCGTGACCGAGGACAAGACCGACAAGCGCGCCAAGGCCCTGCTCAGGGGCGCGCGGCTGGCACTCACCCTGAATCTCGTCCCCGAGCCTTCCAAGGGTCAGCCCGTCACTTTCCAGTTCTTCCAGAAAAAGGGCGCTTCCAGGTCCCTGCTCGTCACGACCTCGGGCTCGGACCCGCTGTACGAGGTGGACTTTGCCCACCTGGCCCAGCTGGACCGGCCGGCCAAGGACCTGCGCCTCTCCAAGCTCATCACCTCGATGGATCGGTTCAACGCCCGCAAGCTGGAATTCAGCGGAACGGCGCTGGGCAAGGAGTCCCTGACCCTGAAGTCCGACGGCATCCGGTGGAAGGTGACCCAGACCGGCGCGGAAGCATCCTCGGACAAGGTCCAGCAGCTGCTGGACCGGCTCTCGGGCAACCGCATCCGGGATTTCCTGAAGGACCGCCAGATTCCCGCGGGTGAAGCCCAGGGCCTGACCGTGGTGCTGGGCGACGACCAGTCGCCCGAAAAGCGGAAGCTCGTGTTCTGGAAATCAGGAAGCGGCGTCTACGCGCGTGACCTGCGATCCCCGCGGATGGAAGCTTTTGTCCTGGACCCCGCGGTCTGGGAAATGCTGCCGGCCCAGCGGGATCACTTCAAGGCACCCCCGAAGGACAATCATGAACACTCACACTGAGCCGGCCTTTGAAAGGTCCCAGGCCTGGGCCTGGATGGATCGCTTCTTCAGGGACCTCTGGAACATCATCACCCGGCCCACAGCGTTTTTTGCGCGGATGCCCCGCGAGGGGGGCATCACGGGTCCGCTGGTCTTTGCGCTGATCACGCACTGGCTGGGCGCGGCGATCGAGTTCCTCTGGCAGAGCGCCACCGGCGGGGCCATGCTCCGGGTCTTCAACGACCTGTTCCAGGTCGCCGGCGAAGTGGCCGACGTGGATCACCCGGGACGGGCCGCCCTGCTGCTGCAGGCCCGCGACCGGCTGGCCCACTGGATCTGGGGAACCGGCGCGGTGCTGCTGGATCCGTTCCTCACGATGGCTTCGATCCTGTTCACCTCGTGGATGGTTTTCGTGGGCGCCCGCCTGCTGGTCACGCCGGGACGCGCCGGAGCGCCCGACCGCATCCGGTTCGAGACCGCCTTGCGGATCGTCTGCTACGGCATGAGCCCGGCAATTCTTGCCGCCGTCCCCTTCATCGGCCTGGTGATTTCCAAGATCTGCGTCGTGATCGTGACGGTGATCGGGGCGCGCGAGGTCTACCGCACCGGAACCGCGCGCGCGACCGCCATCGCTCTCTTCCCGAAGCTCCTCTTTCTTGCGATCCTGTTGTCAGGGTTCCTGCTGTTCGCCGTCCTGGTCATCCAGGGGCTGATGCTCCTGTTCTGACGAAAAGCGAGCCACGCGGGGTCCCCGAAAGGACGCTCGACTGTCGCGGGTTCCCCGCCTCATCCGCATCAGCTGGCTGCCCGGCCTGGCCATGGCCGGGCTCGGTCTTGCCGCCCACCACTTCCTCTGGGACGGGCGCAGGCCAGGCCAGGTGCCGCCGCGCGTGCCCACGACCCGCTCCCCTGCGTCGACGGTGGAAAGTCCCCAGGACCCCTGCCACCAGCTTTACCGCATGATCTGCCAGCAGAGCGGTACCACACGCGACCCATCGGGCACGGTGCGCACCGACCGGGATGGCGAGCAGGCCGCCCTGGACGCTTACCGGGGCATCCTGGAGGAACATCCCGGGCTGGAGCCGGAGCAGGCCGAAGAGCAGCTGGTGGACGCGATCTACACTCCGCGCCGGACCCAGAGGGTGCGCAGCGCCTTCGACTGGGCCAAGGACCAGCTCGAGAAGTTCATCGACAGGCAGCCTGAACCGGTTTTTTCGGCCCGCGAGAAGCGCCTGCTCAAGGGCCAGCTGCACCACGTGGAGCTGCAGCTGCCGCCGCCCGCCTCGAACTACGAGGACGAGCCCGACCTGTTCACCAAGAATGGCGCCTACTACGAGCGCGTGGACGAGGGCCGGATGCGGATCCGCATCGGCGGCGCCTACCTGCTCAGCACCGACTCGTGGTTCAATCTGGTGTTCACCCTGGCCCATGAGCTGGCCCATTCCATCGACCCCTGCGAGCTTCGCGCCCTGCACCTGTCGCTCCCGGCCTATGACCGCCTGGGCGCCTGCCTGATGCAGCAACGGGTCGTCGAGCTGGGTCGCGAACGGCATGAGTGCGCCGACAACGACCAGCTTTCCGAAGCCTTTGCCGACTGGATGGCGGTCCAGGTCGTGGCCAAGGGGCTGAAGCACTTCTCCACCGAATTTGATCGCACCCAACTCAGGCACGCCGTGCGAAACTCGGTGCGTGACCTTTGCGACCAGGACGAAAGCCTCGAGGAACTCGACCTCACCCAGCACCCTTCCCCCGAGGTCCGCATCGAAGCCATCTTCGGGTCCCACCCCGTGATCCGCGAAATCCTGGGCTGCCCCAAGCTGATCCCTCTGCCCGGCCCCCTGCTGGGCCTGGATCGGGCCTGCGACTTTTCAAAAGGAATGAACCCATGAAAGCCCGATCATTCTTCTTGGCCCTGGCCCTGATCGCCTGCTCCAGCCCCGGCTCGACGCCCAAAGGCGGCCTGGCCCCGGGAAGCAGCCACCTGGAGCTGAGCTACCTGCTGGGACACGACCTGTACCGGTTCTCCTTCCAAGCCGATCAGGACCTTGTGGTGGCCCGTAAATTCCTGGGTCACGACCAGGTCCTGGAGGCCCAAGTGGACCGTTCCAAGTACCTGGAACTGCTCCAGAGGGCTTCCGACATCCTGGGAAAGGCCCGCAAGCCGGCAAATGACGCGACCTGTCGCGCCCCCTTCACCCTGAGCGTCCAGGACGGCCAGAGCCGTCTCCACTCCACCGGCTGCCGCCAGGGAGACGAAGGCACCGGAATAGGCAAGCTGGCCCGCGATGCCGAGGTCCTCATGTATTTCAAAAAATGATGCCCTCTGATACGTCCGAAGGATGTTCCAACGCAGCCTGCCCGGATTCATCGAAGTGGTGTGTGGAAGCATGTTCAGCGGAAAGACCGAGGAGTTGGTTCGCCGCCTGAAGCGTGCGCAGATCGGAAGACAGAAGGTCCAGGCCTTCAAGCCCGCGATCGATACGCGTTACAGCGCAGACCACGTCCAGAGCCATGACGCCAATCGCATCCAGGCCCAACCGGTGTACCGGGCGCGCGAGATCCTGGCGCGGGTCGGGAACAACACCCGCGTGGTCGGGATCGACGAAGCCCAGTTCTTTGACGAGGAGATCGTGGAGGTCGCCCAGACCTTGGCGTACCGGGGCATCCGGGTCATCGTCGCCGGCCTGGACATGGATTTCCTGGGCGAGCCCTTCGGCCCCATGCCTCGCCTGCTTTCGGTTGCCGAGAGCGTGACCAAGCTGCAGGCAATCTGCATGGTGTGCGGCTCTCCGGCCTCGCGCAGCCAGCGCCTGACCGGCGACTCGGCCTCGCGGGTCCAGGTGGGCGCCAAGGAAATGTACGAAGCGCGCTGCCGCTTCTGCCACGAGCCCAACGTGGTGGAACAGGAGCAGCTTTCCTCCTCCATCCTGATGGAGGATCCCCAAGCTTCGCAATCGCCGGAAACCGGGAGAGCCTGAGCCATGTCCACGCGTGACGAAAAACAGTCCATGAAGCCCCCCAAGGTCCTGATCCCCGAAATCAAGCTCCAGGCGCGGGTCAAGGAGCTGGCCTCCGAGATCGCCCGCGACGTGCAGGGCAAGGAAGTGGTGGCCATCTGCATCCTGAAGGGAAGCTTCGTCTTCTTCTCGGATGTCATCCGGCACCTGGACATGCCCCTGAGCTGCGAGTTCCTGGGATTGTCGAGCTACGGCAACAAGATGGTCAGCTCGGGCGAAGTGAAGGTCACCCTGGACCTGAACGATCCGATCGAAGGCAAGCACGTCATCGTGTTCGAGGACATCGTCGACACGGGCCTCACGCTGACCTACATCCTGCAGAGCCTGGCCGCCCGGCGCCCGGCCTCGATCAAGACCTGCGCCCTGCTCATGAAGCCTTCGTCGCTGAAAGTGGAGATCGAGCCCGACTACGTGGGCTTCCGCATCGGCAACGAATTTGTCGTGGGCTACGGAATCGACATGGCCGGCAAGCAACGCGGCCTCCCCTACATCGGATACATCGAACATGACCACTGAGAAGCGCCGTATCGAGTCCCGTGCCCCGACCCGCATCGACCTGGCGGGTGGAACGCTCGACATCTGGCCGCTTTATCTTTTCCTCAAGCAGCCCCTGACCCTGAACCTGGGCATCGATCTTTTCGCGGAGGCCCGCATCGAGGAGTTCGAGGCTCCTTCGGAGACTTCCGACCAGTCGGGCGAGGTCGTCCTGAAGAGCGAGGACCAGGGCACCGAGGAGCGGATGACCTGGGACAGCCTGGACCGCTTCTCTCCGCCCCCGTCGCTGATCCTCCACTGGAAGCTGCTGCGCGAGTTCACCCAGAAGCGCATCGCCACCGGCTTCCACGACCCCCGCATCTCCTTCCGCATGGTCACCAAGGCGCGCAGCCCTGCCGGCGCGGGCCTGGGCGGCTCGTCGGCGCTGTCGGTGGCCATGATCGGCGCCTTGGCGTCGTGGGCCCGCAGCACTTCGGACGGCAAGGCCACCATTGATCCGCTGCAGGAAGGCGAGTCCTTCATCGACATTGTCCGCGACATCGAGACCACCGTCATCCAGGTGCCCGCTGGCCTGCAGGATTACTACGGGGCGATGTTCGGCGGCCTGCAGTCGCTGCGCTGGAATCCGGGCAAGCACGAACGCGACTGGCTGCCGGGCGGGATCCTGGCCGGCCTGGAGCACCGCCTGCTGCTCTTCTACTCGGGCCAGAGCCGCAACTCGGGCATCAACAACTGGGCGCTCTTCAAGTCGTTCATCGACAAGCAAGGCGACGTGCGCAACCAGTTCGAGCGCATCGCCGAAGCCACGCGCGCGCTGGAAACCGCGCTGATCGCCCGGGACTGGGAAAAGGCCGGCCACGCCATCGCCCAGGAGTGGGAGGTCCGGCGCGGACTGGCCCAGGGAATCTCCACCCCCGAGATCGACCAGGCGTTCGAGATCGCGCGCTCGGAAGGCGCTCCCGCCGGCAAGATCTGCGGCGCGGGCGGAGGCGGCTGCTTCTTCGTGTTCGTTCCCTCGGGAGACCCCGAGCTCAAGGCGCGGATCACCAAGAAGATCACCGCCACCGGCGTCCGGGCCCTGCCTTTCCGGGCGGTGGCGCGCGGCCTCGAGGTCAAGGTGACTCGTGCGTGAGTCCCATCGCTTTCTCGGCCTGGAACTTTCCGGGGCGAAAAGCGAACGGACCGCGGTAGCTGCCCTCGAGTACTATCCCAAGGAAAAGAAGATCTTCCTCCTGGACATCTACGACCGGGTCACAGGCTCGGAAGACGCCTCGCCGGACGAGGTGCTCATCGAGGTCCTCTCCGAGCTCAAGACCTCCGACCGCAAATCGGGCGAAACCTGGCTCGGAGTGAACGTCCCCCTGACCTTGCCACCCTGCCTGGAATGTGGCGCCCGGAACTGCACCGCGCCGGGAAAGTGCGGCAACAAGGCCTCGCGCTGGATGCGGGCCTACATCCGCCGCACGGCCAAGGGCTCCAACAAGAAGGCGGCGCGGACCCGGCAGATCACGCCCTACACCCAGCGTCCCGTGGAGCTCTGGCTGCGCCATGACGTGGTCGCGGGCCTGCCGGAGGCCTCGCAATTCGAGATCGACGAGGCCATGGGCGGCACCAAGGCCCCGCTCACCGCACGGATGAATTTCCTGCGCCGCTGCCTGCCGGGCTTCCACGTCATCGAGGCCCTGCCCAAGCTCACCACGGCCCTGCTGGCCCGCGAGCTGGACCTCCCCAAGCGGATCATCGGCGCCTACCGGCACCTCGAGGAAGGCGGCCACGCCCGCGGCGAGATCCTCGAAGCCCTGGCCCGGCACCACGACATCTTCATCTACGAGCGCGACCTGCGGAAGCTTTCCAGCAACCTGGCCGCCTTCGACGCCTTCATCTGCGCCTACACGGCCCTGCTCTCGGCCAACGGCCGCTGCCGCAAGCCTCCCGCGGGCTTTCCGGTGGCGTCCGGATGGGTGGAGTTCCCGGCATGAGGTACCTGCTGCGCCGCCTGGTGGGCATGCTCCCC
>CANFHS010000124.1 GCA_947446835.1 Bacteriovoracaceae bacterium | reverse complement strand
CTGCAGGTGCGCCCGGAAGGCCTCACGCAAGGATTCCAGGGTGGGAACGGCTCCACCCCGGAGGTGACTCCGGGAGACGATCGCAACGTTCTTCAGCCCTTCTTCAAAACCACACAAAAAATACATTTCGACCTCCTCGATCAGCTCTTCGCGACCGCTTCGCAAACTTCGATGAGCGCCCAGGCCCTGGGAGCCAACACCGCGGCGGCCAGCGGATTGGCCCTGATACTTGCGGTCGACTCCGCCATGCGACGCCTGATCTCGGCGCTGCCGGGATGAACCTGGCTGGGTGCTTCGCCCAGCCCACGCGCCTCCCGCATCCGGACGACTTCGGCGGCCACCACTAGGCTGTGCAGGACCTTGTCGAGAGGCCTGTATTCAGACAGGATCGCGGAACGTGCGTAATGGTCCTTCTGCGCGACCCGAAGGTAATCCAGGTAATGGACATGGCGTTTCTCGTCCAGGAACATGAGCTGATGGGCCAGTTCATGGGTCAGCAATTCAACGAGATCTGTCTTCTGGTACTTCATCGGCTCGTTCAACCAGATCACGCCGATGGCTCCCGAAGCTGAGCCGCCCTTTGCGATCCTGGACCTGCCCGTGAACACGTCCGTCACGACCAGCCTGAAGAGGTCCCGATGGCCAGGATCCAGGGAAGCCCCGTCCAGGAAGTCTTCCAGAAATTCGGAGTTCGCCGCGCGCATCGGATTTTCGGCCGAAGCCTCGATGACCTCGGTCTGGTCCTTGTCATTGAGCGGACAATCGATCCGGAAGAACTCCGAGAGCTCGGTTTCGCTTCCGGCGTCGCTCCGTATACTGGGTCCGGCAACGCCCCTTCTCGGCACCTCCGGCTGCTCGGATCGCAGGAACTGCAAATAGGCCTGCCGCAGTGTCGCGGCATCCGTGAGCGGAGCCACAGCGTGGGGCCGGGACAGGATTCCCACTGTTTGAAGGACGGACGCCAACCCGAATGAATAATACATGGATTCCTCGACGAACCCTGGGAACCGGGGCGTGGACCCCGGCTCCCAGGAAATTCAGGCTGCTCTCACTCTTGATCGAAAGCGATCATGATGAGACGGGCGGACGCTTCGCTTCGGTTCTGCCGAAGAGCCTCCTCGCACGCCGAAATCTGTTCTTCGGTGATCGAACCCAGGACCTGTTTGAGAATGGCTTCCATTTGGATTGCTCCTTGATTCCGTCGACGGACCGTCCATCGAGGTGATCCGCTCCAGAGCAACCGGTGTGCCAGATCCGGGAGTTCAATCCATTCGAGCTGACCCGGCAGGACACGAAGAATGAGGGCCAGCGCCCACAGCACCCGAATGGACTGTGGGAATTCTCCTACAGACTTCCCCCCTCGCCATCCTACAGCGGCGAGAAGTCGATGTACCCCTTGCGTCCGCGCCCGCCCGGGCCCGAAAGCTCGCGCGCCAGGCCCGTGGGCGGCGCCACCAGACCGCGGCTCACCACCCGCTCAGCCGGCAGGCGGATGCCGATCTGGGCCGAGGAGCCGGGATTTCCCGCGCCCCAGGCCTGCCCGCCGTGCGCCCGCACCACCCGCTGCGCCAGCACCAGGCCCAGGCCCTGCTCGGCGATCCAGTGCCGCGAGAGCTCGACTTCGGGCCCTCCGGGCTGCACCTCGCGCTCGGGGAACTTCGGATCATACTCGCGGATGCGGATCTCCACGCCAGGCCCGGGGGCGTCCAGCACCTCGATCCGCAGCGGCCGCGTTTCAGGCAAGGTGGACAGCACCTTGGCCGCGGCCTGCAGCAGCGCCCGCTCCAGCCGGCGCACATCGACCTGCACCCAGACCGGCAGCTGCGGCACCTGCGCGCTCACCGCGCGGTGGGTGGCGCCACCCAGGAGCCGCGACACGTCCGAGGCCAGCTCGGCCAGGTCGACCACCGCGTCGTTCAGGCGCGAGCCCACGCGGGTCATGTCGGCAATGTCCTCCAGGTCCTCGAGGCTGGCCGAAAGAAGCGCCAGTCCCCGCTTCAGGACGGGAATGGTGTCCGAGCTCAGACCGGTCTTGCGGGCTTCCTGCAGGAGCCCCAGCGGCACCCGCAGGTCGGAAACCACGTTGCTCACAAACCGGTGCCGTTCGCGCGAGTAGGAATCCAGCCGGGCCGCCAGCTCGTCGATGGCCGCACGGATCTCGGAGTGCACCCGGGGAAGCCGCGGCTGCCGACCGCCCGGAGCGGCTTCCGAGCCATGGCCGGTTTCCAGGGCCAGGCGCGCGTGAGCCGACAGGCGCCTGAGCGGCAGCACATAGGCCACAAAATGCCAGACCAGCAGCAGCAGCGCCGCCAGCGCCAGTCCGCCGCCGATGCCCAGGATCGTGCCCAGGGAGCGGCGCCCGTCCAGCACCGCGCGCGAGCCCGCGTCGCCCAGACGGCGTTCGGCCTCCTCGCGCATCTCCTGCAGAAGCTTGCTGATGGCGTCGTGCTGCTCGCGGATCTCGGGCTTGACGTAGGCATCCTTGGAGTAAAGCTGCGCCTCCAGCTTGTTGCTGGCGTCCAGAAAATCCAGGAGCCGCTCCGTGAGGCGGGTACCCTGCCCTGTTTCGCCCGGGGCAGGCTCGATGGTTTCGAGCAGCTGCGAGCCCTCCTTGAAGGAGCGCTTCAGGGCTTCCTTGGACTGCGCAATTTCGGCCGGAGCCATTTTCCTGAAGCTCGCGCTCTCGCGCCGGTACTTCTCCAGGGCCAGGCTCATGGCGTCGATGGCCCCCTCCCGGTCATTCAGGCGCTGAAGGAGCGCGGTCTTGGATTCTACCGTCCTCAAGGCCCGCCAGTGGACGAATCCGATGGCAGCGACGCAGGCAATCAATCCCAACAGCAAACTCAGGCGAGCTTTGGTCATGACTCAGGAGCCTAAAAAACCCGGAGGCTCGAACTCAAGACATTCCAATCGTCGTTCGTTTGATTTTTTCCAAATAAATCAATTAATTAAGCCGCCTGGTTAAGCTGAAGCCGAAATTTGACGCCGCCGTGTAAAAGTTATAGGTTGCGCGACGTCCCAAGAAAAAGGGACTGTGTGGCTTGAAAAAAACACCCTACCCGAGGGTTTACCCGATGCAGCCCGGTTCGCGCGAAAAACAGGCAGCCCAACTTCGACTCCTCAACGAACTTTCCACGCGCCTGCAAAGCCTCCTCGAGAGCGACAATTTCCACCAGGAAGTGGTCGACCTGATCCAGCGCAAGTTCGACTGGTATTGCATCCATATCTGGAGCGTGGCCCAGAACCATTCGGCCCGCCTGGAAGCCCAGGCAGGCGCCTACCGCGACCACCTCAAGATCGGTCACACCATCGCGCCGGGCGAGGGAATCACCGGTCACGTCATTGGCAGCCGCAAGAGCTACCTGGCCGGCGACGTGTCGACCGACCCGAACTTCACCAACCTGTCGCTTCCCGTGCAGACCGTGGCCCAGCTTTCGGTGCCGGTGCTCTGGGACGGGTCCTGCGTCGCCGTCCTGAACGTCGAAAGCGACGAGAAGAATTCCCTGGATGACGAAGACCTGATGACCCTGGAGTCGATCGCGGCCCAGGTGGCCGTGGCCATCTCGAACCGCCGCCTGCTCATCGACGCCCAGAGCTTCAACCGCAAGCTCCAGTCGGCCGTCGACGAGAAGACCCTGGAGCTCCGCAAGGCCCACGAACGCATCCTGGAGCAGCAGCACCTGCTGCAGAAGGAAAACAAGGCCCTGAAGACCCTGGTCAGCCAGGACCAGAAATCCATGGATCCGGTGGGAAATTCACCCGCCATCCTGGGCATCCTGGCCATGGTCGACAAGATTGCCCCCACCACTGCCACCGTCCTGATCCAGGGCGAGAGCGGCACGGGCAAGGAGCTCATTGCCCGGCAGCTGCACTTCAAGAGCGAACGCGGCAACAAGCCCTACGTCACGGTGAACTGCGGCGCCCTCCAGGAGGCACTGCTGGAGAGCGAGCTTTTCGGGCACGAAAAGGGCGCCTTCACCGGGGCGGTCAACCAGAAGATGGGTCTGTGCGAGACGGCCGACGGCGGCACCCTGTTCCTGGACGAGATCGGCGAGCTGAGCCTGGGTATCCAGGCAAAATTGCTGCGTTTCCTGCAGGAAGGCGAGTTCTACCGGATCGGTGGAAAGAAGCCCATCCGCGTGGACGTCCGGGTCATCTCGGCCACCAACCGCGACCTGGAGCTTGAGGTCAAGGAAAGCCGTTTCCGCGAGGACCTGTTCTACCGGCTCAACACCATCACGCTGCGCATGCCCCCCCTTCGCAAGCGCAAGGAAGATATCCCGCTGCTGATCGAGTACTTCCTCAAGAACTCCCGCTTCGGCGGCTCGATCACCATCAAGCGGGTCGACCCCCGGGTCATCGAAGTGCTCACCAATTACGATTGGCCGGGCAACATCCGGGAGCTCCAGAACACGATTGAACGCCTCAAGATCCTGGCCGAGAACCAGGAGATCCGTTTGGAGGACATCCCCTTCGGGATCCGAGTCCCCAAAACCCGCGCCGAAGCCGCAGACTTCACCCTGGACATGTCGCTCGAAGATGTGGAAAAGAACCACATTTTGCGGACTTTGGCGTATAACCACGGAAACAAGACCAAAGCCGCCCAGAGCCTCGGGATCACGATCAAGACGCTCTACAACAAGCTGCACCGCTATGGGATCGTCAAGGCCCAGCAGCTCGGAGGATGACCATGTCGCCGAAAGCCAAGAAGCCCGCCCCCGCACCCGCCAAGAAATCTGCTCCGGCCCCGAAAGCCGCCGAGCCCAAGAAAGCTTCGGCCAAGGCCGCCGCCGAGCCCAAGAAAGCTTCGGCCAAGGCCGCGGCTGAAACCGGCAAGAAAGGCGCCGCCAAGGCTGCCATCGAGGACGAAGAGCGCGCCCCCCAGGCCGCCGAAAGCTCCGAGGACGGCGAAGGGGATGAGGACGAGGACGCCGAAAGCTCGGGCGGCGGCGGAAACGCCGCGGCTCTTGCGGCCGCAGGCTCGGGCGAAATGAGCGCCTCCTTCAAGAACTTCCGCCACCACCCGGACATGGAAAACTTCTACCGCTTCATCTACGAGAACGACCTCCGCATCGAGGCGCTCCAGATCATCGACCAGATCATGGTCGAGAAGCAGGCCAAGAAAGCCCAGAAGGGCGCCAAGGCCACGCCCTGAGCGGGATTTTTCTTCCGTGAGGAAGACCCTGCTCCTCACTCCTGGCCCCACTCCGATCCCGGATTCCGTCCAGGCCGCCATGGCCCGGCCGATCCTGCACCATCGCACACCCCAGTTCGAAGCCCTGATGACCGAGGTGTGCGCGGGGCTCCAGACCCTCTTCCAGACCCGCGAGCCCGTGCTCATGCTGGCCTCGAGCGGCACCGGGGTCATGGAGGCCGCGGTGGTGAACCTGCTGTCGCGCGGCGACCGGGTCATCACGGTGGACGCGGGCAAGTTCGGGGCGCGCTGGGAAAAGCTTTGCCGCACCTACGGGGTCGAACCCATCGTCCTGCGCTGCGAGCGCGGCCAGGCGCTCCATCCGGCCCGCCTGGAGGAGGCGCTTGCGCGCAACCCCGGCGTCAAGGCCGTGCTCTTCCAGGCCTCCGAAACTTCGACCGGCACACGGATGCCGGTGCGTGAGATCTGCGCGCTGGCCCGCCGCTTCGGCGCCCTGTCCATCTGTGACGCCATCACGGCGATGGGCGTGTTCGAGCTGCCCATGGACGCCTGGGACATCGACTGCCTCATGACCGCGTCCCAGAAGGCGCTGATGCTGCCTCCGGGCCTGTCGTTCATCGCGCTCTCCGCCCGGGCGTGGGAAGCGCAGGCGCGCGCGGACCTGCCCAGGTTCTACTTCGACCTGGCCCGCGAGAAGAAGGCGCAGCTCAGGAGCCAGAGCGCCTGGACGCCGGCCACCACCCTCATCATGGGCCTGCAGGAAAGCCTGCGCCTCATCCTCTCCGAGGGCCTTCCGCGGGTGTTTGCCCGCCACGAGCGCCTCGGCCAGGCCACGCGGCAAGCAGCGCGCGCCCTGGGCCTGGGCATCCTTGCGGAAGAGGCTCCTTCGGCGGCAGTAACCGCGGTGCAGGTGCCCGCCTCCATCAACGACGGCAAGCTCATCCCGCGCCTCATGCGCGACCGCTACGACGTGGTCATCGCGGGCGGCCAGGACGAGCTCGAAGGCCGCATCTTCCGGCTGTCGCACTTTGGCAACTGCAGCGCGGCCGATATCCTGACGGGCATCACGGCCCTGGAGCAGACGCTCCGGGACCTGGGCCATCCTTTCACAGCGGGGGCCGGAATCGAGGCCGCCCGGAGCGTCCTTTCGGAGGAACAGCAGCATGGCTAACGTGGTCGTGGTCGGGGCCCAGTGGGGCGACGAAGGCAAAGGCAAGGTCGTGGACATCCTGGCCGCGCGCGCCGATTTCATCGTGCGTTACCAGGGAGGCGCCAACGCGGGCCACACGCTGGTGGTGAACGGCCAGAAGACCGTGCTGCACCTCATTCCGTCGGGAGTGCTCCACCCCGGGAAAACCTGCCTGATCGCCAACGGCGTGGTCTTTGACCCGAGCAAGTTCTTCGAAGAGGTCGAGTCGCTCGAAAAGGCGGGCGCGTTCGGCCAGATCCCCGCCCACCAGGCCATCCAGATCAGCGAACGCACGCACGTCATCCTTCCCTACCACCGCCTCCTGGACCAGCTGCGCGAGCAGCACGCCCAGGGCGGCAAGGGCAAGATCGGCACGACCGGCAAGGGCATCGGCCCGGCCTACGAGGACAAGGTGGCCCGCCGGGGCATCCAGGTCATCGACCTGCTGCGCCCCGAGGTGCTGCGCGGAAAGCTGGAGCGCGCCCTCGAGGAGAAAAACGTGCTGCTGGAGCACCACTTCCACCAGCCCAGGCTCGAAATCGAGCCCCTGCTCGCGGAGTGCCTGCGCCTGGGCGAACGCCTCCGGCCCTTCGTCACCGACGTCAAGGGCGTCCTGACTCGCGCGCTGAAGGCCTCGCGCCCCATCCTTTTCGAGGGCGCCCAGGGCACGCTCCTGGACATCGATCACGGCACCTACCCCTATGTGACTTCGTCCAGTACCGTGGCCGGCGGCGCGCTGACCGGCTCGGGCGTGGGCTTTGATGTGGTTCCGCGGGTCATCGGCCTGGCCAAAGCCTACACCACCCGGGTGGGCTCGGGTCCCTTCCCCACCG
>CANFHS010000123.1 GCA_947446835.1 Bacteriovoracaceae bacterium | reverse complement strand
GTCGCCGAACGCGCGCTTCTCGCCGAACTTGGGTTTGTCGCCGAACGCGCGCTTCTCGCCGAACTTGGGCTTGTCGCCGAACGCGCGCGAGGGGCGGGGGCGTTCGCCCGCGCCGGACCGCGCCGGACGAACGGAGGGGCGCCGGGCGCCGGCTGCGCCCTTGCGGACTTCGGCGGCGGGCGTGATTCTCGGGGCGCGCGAAGCGCCGCGGCTGCCGGAAGGGGTCAGGCCTGCGGCGGCTTCTTCCTCGCGGGCACGATCGGCCTCGTGGCGCGCTTCCACTTTCTGGGCCCATTCGCGGGTCTTTTCGGCTTCGCGCTCGATGCGCTGAAGCGCCAGCTCGGGCTGCTCGATGACGGCCTCCAGCTGGCTCTTGCGCAGCAGGCGGTATTCACCGGGCTTCAGGCTGCCCAGCGAAAGCTGGCCGATGGACTGGCGCACGATCTTGTCGGCCAGGAATCCTTTTTGCTCGAACAGGGCCTGCAGGTCGGCCGAACCGTCGCCCACCATGACCACTTCGATCTTGGAGCGGCTGGACAGGTCGGCAGCCAGGCGCACCGAGTGCGGCTGGATGAGCTTGCCTTCGATGCGGCCGCCTTTGGCCAGGCGGTCGATCAGGGCGCGCTCGGGGTGGCCCTTGACGCGCACCCAGTACACGCGCGGAATCTTGTCGCTCTTCTGGAGCTTCTCGGCGATCTCGCCGTCGTTGGTCAGCAGCAGCAGTCCTTCGGCCAGGAAGTCCAGGCGTCCCACCGGAAAAAGCCGGGCCTGCACGCCCCCCAGGTAGTCGCCCAGGTGCGGGCGCTTCTGCGGGTCCGCGAACATCGAGATCACGCCGCGAGGCTTGTGGAACGCGACGTAGACATGGGCTTCCTTGTCGGCCATGCGAAGCAACTTGCCGTCGACCTTGATCGAATCTTTGGACAGGTCTGCCTGATCCCCGAGCTGGGCCTGTTTCCCGTTCAAGGTGACGCGGCCTTCGCGGATCAGTTCCTCCGCCTTGCGGCGCGAGGCGATTCCGGTCTGGGCCAGGATTTTCTGGACACGCTCGGTTGACATGGGGCACACATACCCTCTGGCGTGACAAAAGTCCTGCGAGATTTAAAGGAATTTTCCCCTCGGTGGGTCGCTTTGCTCCTGGTCGTTTTCGTCGGGGCGCTGCTCTACGTGAGGTACCCCGGTAACCCGGCCTCCTTCCAGCAGGGAGGGGCGCCGCTGGACTTCGGGGTTTATCACCGGGCCTGGAGCCGGGTGGAAGCGCGCGAGAACCCCTATGTGGTGGCTGATCCGTCGCCCTACAAGTACTCGCCGGGCGCTCTGGCCCTGGTGCAGTACCTGCCGCGCGACCCTGCCGCGGCCTGGAAGGTCTACAGCTCGCTTTGCATCCTGGCGCTGATGGCGGCGCTGCTGATCGGTGCGCGGACGCCCACCTGGAAGAGCGTGCTTTGGCTGGCTTTGGGCCTCGGGGCTGCCTGGAAAGGCATCATCGAGACTTTCGACTACGGCCAGCTGGAGGTGCTGCTCCTGGCCCTGGCGGTGGCTTCGGCCGCGCTGAGGCGACGGCAGCCGCTGATTTCGGGGCTGCTCGGGGGCACCTTGCCGTGGCTCAAGCTGCCCTGGGTCCTGCTCTTCCTGCCGCTTTGCCTGGTGAACGTGCAGTCGCTTTCGGGTTCCGGGCGCAAGGAGAAGCGGGTCCGGCTCGTCATTTCGGGGTACCTGCTGGCCTGGTTCTTCTGGGGGGCTGCTTTCCCGGCGCTGGTGTTTGGCACCGAACGCGCCCAGTTCCTGACCCGGGGCTGGTTCCATGTGCTGGCCGCGCAGCCCAAGGCCCTGTTCCTTTCAGATCTGAATCAAAGTGCCTGGATCTCGGCCCTGCGCTGGTCGGGCGTGCACCCCATGATGGGGTTCGGGGTCATGGCTTGCCTGTTGGGCCTTTTCCTGGGTGTTTTCAGTGCCCGGCTGCTCAAGGTGGTGCCGGGCCGCGAGGTATTTTCGTGGCTCACCCCTTGGCTGATCCTGGTCCAGCTGCTCAACCCGCTGTCCTGGCGCTGGGGATCGGTCTTCCTGGTAGGGGCCTTCTTTTCGATGGCCCTGGAGAGCCGGCTTCCGCGCTGGTCCCGTTGGCTGTCGGCGGCCTTTGCGGCGTTCTGGTTCCTGCTGCAGCTCAATCCGGTGGTGCAGGCTCTGGGGCTTCAGCACTGGTCGGTTCTCCACGCCTACGGGGTGGTGACGGCCTACTGGTTCTCCATGCTGCTGCTTTGCCTGTGAGGGATTCTTGCGGGTTGCCTCAAAGCAACCCGTGAAAATGCCGATCCTTTCCAGGTGAAACCCTCCCTTTCCCTGTTGGTCCTGTTGACGTTCACCCTGCCGGTCCAGGCCGCTGAGCCGAAGGTCAAGGACTTGGCGCAGGAGCGGGCCCAGCACGCGGCCCAGCTCGAAGCGGTGCTGGGCGTGCTCCAGGGAAGCGGCTTCCAGGGCAAAGTTCCGGCCCAGACGGTGAGCGAGCTGAAGCGAGCGCTCCAGGAATGGCAGGGAGGCGATCCCGCCCGCGCCAAGGAGGCCATCGCCCGGGCCATCGACGGCATGGGCTGCGACACTCCGGGGCTCCAGGCGGCCCTGCAGCGCCGGAGCGGGGGCTTGCCCCAGGAGCTTCAGGTCCAGCCCGGAGATTCGCGCGCGGAGGGGCTGCTCAAGACCTTGGCTGTGTCCCATCCCGCGATGCTGGGACGCCTGGTGCGTTCGCGGATCCAGGCCCAGCAGGAAGCGTTCAAGGCGAACACCTTGCGTTCGCTGCGCCTGAAACAGCTGCAGCAATCCACGCAGAAGCAGATTGACCAGGCCCGCGCGGACCTGGAAGGCCTGAGGAAGGCGGCCGGTGCCGCAGGCGGCATGAGCTCGGTGCCGAACCTCGGTGCTGGCCAGAGGCTGGTGGAGCAGCAAAAGAAGGTGGCACGCCTGGAGGCGCGGCAAAAAGCCGCGCTCGAAGCCGAAGCCAGAAACGCGGCCACCCTGGATTCTGCGGGGCTGCTGCGCGACCCGGAGGCACGCCAGGCGTGGGAGTCGCTCAAGCGGACCGGCGACGGCAAGCTTTCAGGGCTGACCGAGGTGTCGATGGCCTTCGAGGACCTGGCCGCCGAAGCGGCCCGGAGCCCGGAGCTGGCCCTGCAGCTGCTGCAGGAGCCGCACTCGGTGCTGAACTGGCTCGACTCGCGCGCGGGCGACTGGGCCCAGAACCACCTGGAGCAGGTGCAGGGCGCGCCCGTCAATCCCCGCCAGGAGCAGCTGTCGCGCGAGTTCGCCACGAACCTGCGGAAGACCCTCCGGCTGGTGGCCGAGGAGGGCGCGAAGGGGAAGTTGCGGCCCATCGGCCAGTACGCCTCGCGCACGGGCCTCAACGATTTCGAAGTGAAGCAGGCCCGGAGCGAGGCGCAGGCCGAATGGAACCAGGCGCTGGGTCGGACCCTGCCGCGTGCCCTTTCGGGCGTGCTGGGCGCGGGCAGCGTGGTGTTTCCGCCGCTCCTTCCGGTGTCCCTGGCCTTCAGTGCCTGGGACCTGGGAATGACCGCCGCGACCGCCGATCCGCGCAAGACTCCGGGCGTCGCAAGCGCCCTGGGCAATCTGGGTCGCGATCCGGCGCTGCTCACCGAGGCGGCCTTGTTCGTCGCCACCAGCGGCATGGCGGCCTCGGCCCACCTGCTCAAGGATGCGGCCGCCCTGGACCGCGCGGCACAAGCGCTGCGCCCCAGGAACCCGCAGGCATTCCGGGCGGCGTTCCTGAAGGTGGCGCCCGTGCTGACGAAGGCCATGAGTTCGCCACTGACCCAGTCCTACTTCACGTTCCAGGCGCTCCAGGGGGTCAGTGTCGCGGCCGCGCTTTGCCAGGTCCCCGGCAAGGAAACCGAGTGCCGCACCGAGGTGGCGCTGGCGCTGCTGAACGCCCTTCCCCAGGGGTTCGACACCTACGTGGCGCTGCGCTCCAGTGCCAAGGCCTGCGCGGTGGGCGTGCGCGATTCCTCGTCCAAGGCCACGGCATCGTCGAATTGTTCGCCCGCGGGAACGGAGATCATGATTCCCGGCAAGAAGGCCATCCTGGATGTGACCCGATTTGCCGAGTCGATGCCGGTGGCGCGGGCCCGCGAAACGCTGGCCAAGCTCAAGCTGCGCCCGGACCTCCAGCTTCGGCTGGAGCAGGTGCTGAAGCATGCCTCGCAGAAACAGCTGGATCGGTTCCAGGCCGTGCTGGAAAAGCTGCGTGCCCGGTTCAAGAAGAAGGGGGCTCCGTCGGAAGCCGACAGCCTCCTGGAGGCCGCCCTGCAACGCTGCGTGGCCCGCCACGCGTCCCTGGACCGGACCGACGACTCGATCCGGATCGCGGGCGTGGTCTATTCCCTGAGCTCTCTCTCGACCCCGGCCGAGTGAGCGCCAGGCTCCAGGACGCTCCGGCTCAGTCGGCGCTGATGCGCTCGTAGGCCGGCGCGGCCTGCACCGGAGGGGGGACTTCGAGCGGAAGCGGCGCGGTTTCGCCAAGGGCCACGGGAAGCTCGGTGTTCGCCGGGATTTCGCCGCGGGCCGCGGCCTCGCGGGCTTCCTTTTCGGCCTTTTCCAGCGCTTTTTGCTCTTCCAGGTAGGGCGTCGAGGTCGGGATCGAACTGACGCGCTCGCGGATGTCCTTGAGGATCTGGTCGTCTTCCCTGGGGTCGTAGTCCAGGATGGACTGGCTGTTTTCCTTCATTTCGCCCACGAGGCGGCGCATCTCGCGCACGCGAGGGTCTTCTTCGTTCCGGGATTCGCTCGACGGGACCATCTGCTCCAGCTCGGTCAGGCTGGGCATGTCGTCCAGGCTGGCAAGGCTGAACAGCTCCAGGAATTCCGGAGTGGTCGAATAGAGCATGGGGCGGCCCGGCAGCTCGGAGCGGCCGCTGATGGTGATCAGCTTGCGGTCGAGCAGGGTGCGGATGAAGTGGGAGCTGTCGACGCCCCGGATCTGGTCGACGTCGTCCTTCAGGACGGGCTGCTTGTAGGCGATGATGGCCAGGCTTTCCATGGCGCCGCTGGACAGGCGCTGGGTCTGGACCTTGGCCAGCTTGCGCGCCAGGGCGGCGCGGCCGGCCTTGGTGCGGAACTGGTAGCCGCCGCCGACCTCGACCAGCTCGAAGCCGTGGTGCACGGCCTGGTAGCGGTCGCGCAGCTGGGTCAGGGCTTCCTGGAACATCGAGAAGCCGATCTCGGGGCCCAGCAGCTCCTGCAGGCGCTCGGTCCTCATGGGCTTGTCGCTCATGAAGAGCAGGGTTTCGATGCACGACTGCAGTTCCGACAGGTCCAGCGTGCCATCGGCGGCCAGGGTGGGCTGCGAGGGCATTGCGGCGCGAAGCTCGGGGTCCTGCTCGGCTTCCAGCGCCTGCTCGGCGGCCTCGGCCTGCTTGAGGGCTTCGTCTTCGGCGATCTGGTGGGCCAGGAGGGCCTCGTTTTCGGCCTCGAGCTGGCTGGAGGCTTCGGCCACGACCGACTCGATCTCCTCGGCATGGCGCTCGGTTTCCGCGCGCATGGCGCGGGCCAGGCTGGCCATGTCGTAGGCCACGGTCTCCTCGTTGATCTCCAGGTCCTCGGCCAGGTCCAGTTCGGCGTCCAGGTCCAGCTCCTCGTTGGAGTCCTGGATTTCCGCGATGGCAGGCGTCGAAATTCCGAACGGATCCTGGATCAGGGTCACGACGTGGTCCGGCTTGGGATCTTTTTTGGTGTCCGACATGAAGCGTCCTTAGGCGTTGGTCTGGGCGATTTCTTTTTCGAGCCCGCCGCCAAGCGCGTGGTGGGCCTGGTACTCGAAGCCCGCGCCGGCCATGTGCAGGTCCTGCGCGAGGATTTTTTCCATGAGCTCGAGGTAAATTTCCTCGTAGGTCTTTTCCTGGTGGAGGCGCATCTTTTTCATGCGCGACAGTTCCAGCGAGGCAAGGAAAGTGACCACGACTTCGGGGCGGAACCGGCTGGCCATGAATTTGGACATGGGGGTGGGCTTGCCCACGGTCAGCGTCTCGACGAACTCGGTGATCTTCCCGGCCAGCGAGACGGTTTCCTTCTTCAGGATCTGGGTGCGCTTGCGCTGGCGGGCCAGCATGTCCTGGTACGAGGTGGCCAGCCCCGTGATCCGCATTTCCTTCCAGATCTTCTCGACCGGAGGGCGCCGGTTGGGACGCACGAACACGTCGTCGCCCAGCCTGGGCAGCTGGCCCAGCTCGTTGCCCGCGTTGCGGAAACGCTGGTGCTCCAGCAGCTGGCGGATCAGCTCTTCCTGCGTCAGCGCGGGCTCTTCGCTGCTTTGGGCGTCCTGCGCCTGGGCCTGGTTTTCGGGCATCAGCGAGCGCGACTTCCAGAGCAGCAGCGTGGCGGCCATGACCAGGAACTCGCTGGCCATGTCGAAGTTGAGCTCCTGCATCAGCTTGACGTGGGCCAGGTACTGGTCCGTGATCTGCGTGATCGAGACCTTCGAGATGTCCAGCTCGTGGCTCTGGATGAGGTACAGCAGAAGGTCCAGAGGACCTTCGAAGCTGTTCAGGCGGACGCTGAGTGGAACGCGATGAGCCAAAGCTACTCCTCGGATGAGTGGATCGATGGGATCATAACGAACTGAGTTGATTAGGCAAGTCGGCCCCTTGGAATTGTTACAGGGCGGGGCGTCGAGGCAGGAAGCCGATCCGCTCGTAAACAGCCTTCAAAGTGGCTTCGGCGCGCTGCCGGGCCTGCTCGGCCCCGCGGGCCAGGATGGCCTCCAGGTGGGTGCGTTCCCTCAGGATGCGCTCGGCTTCGTCGCGGATGGGGGCCACGGCGGTGACCACGATTTCGGCGGTGTCGACCTTGAGGTGCCCGTACATCCTGCCCCGGTAGCTTTCCACCAGGCTCTCGATGGACTTGCCGGTCAGGGCCGCCTGGATCGAAAGCAGGTTGGAAACGCCGGGCTTTTGCTCGACATCAAAGAGGATTTCGGAGCCCGAGTCGGTGACGGCCCGCTTCAGCTTCTTGCGGATCTGGTCGTCCGAGTCGCCCAGGAATACGGCGCCGTTTTCGTCCGAGTCGGACTTGGACATCTTGGCCGTGGGCTGCTGCAGGCTCATGACCCTGGCGCCGACCGGTGGAATATAGCCCTCCGGAACGCGGAACAGAGGCGCCGGGTCGGGGTCGCCTTCCTTCAGGGGCCGGCTCGGGTAG